>JBOHXF010000481.1:0-2683 GCA_050737455.1 Opitutaceae bacterium
GTACGAGACATTCAGCAGCTTCACGGTCCGGCCGGGAGCGGGAACCGAGGCGAGCGCCGCGAGGGCGACGACGAGGGAAAGCAATTTCATGGGACGGGCGAATATGATTTGTCGAGGGCGGCGACGCGGCGCCGTGCCGTCGCGGGCCCCGGTGCGGGGGGGCCGGCGGAGGCTCCAGGAGCCGGGGCGGGGGAGAAGCTACGGGGCCGGCTCTTTCGCCAGGGACGGTTTCAGCCGAAGCCTTTCCGTGGTTTCGATAGGGGGCATCCGGGTGCTGCGGGGCACCGACGTAACGCCGGCGCACCGAAGCGGATGGGCGCCAGTCTCGACGATCGCGATCCGGTCGGATTCGGCCCCGCGCAGGTTCGAAATGAGGAAGGGATGGGCCATGACGCGCTTAGATCGAATAGTCGCCGAGCAGGTGATGGAGGACGCCGCCGGCCGGGGACACGTCCGGACGCCCCGCTTTCCGCGCCAGCTTTCGGGCGAGGCGGGCGGGCAGTCGCGGCGCGGGTACGGCGTCCTCGCCTTCGGAGAACGGGATCGCAAGCCCGTCGCGGCGCATCTTGCGGAGCGTGACCTCGACGACGTCGTTCAGCGTGTACCGGTCCAGGATTCCCGCGATCGCATTGCGCACGTCGAGCATGAGCATCCGCAAGCCGCAATGGGCCTCGTCGGGGCAGGTGCACCGTTCATAGGCGCTTTGGCTGACGCATCCGATGGGCGCGAGGGGCCCGTCCATCAGACGGACGACATCGCCGATGCGAATTTCCCGCGAAGGCTTTGCCAAGCGGTACCCGCCGAACTTGCCCCGGGCGCTTTGCACGAAGCCCGCCTCTTTGAGGGAATAGAGAATTTGCTCGAGAAATTTAGGGGGGAGTTGTTCCACTTCAGCAAGTTCAGTGACCTGCACCAAGTCTCGCCCAGCGGCTCCGGCAAAGCCGAGATTGATGAGCGACCGCAAGGCGTACTCTCCTTTTCTCGAAAGCTTCATCTCAATCTACATTGTTTTAGTAGGGATTTGCTTCAAGAAGTTCCGGCAGCGGGACGTGTCATAAGCGCCGACACCGGATCAGAGGCTGACGTGAAGCCCGTCGTAGCCGAGGCGAACGCCCGGAGGAAGGCCGGCTTCCGTGGCGGTGTGTTCGGAAAGATGGGTGAGGTGGATGAGCCAGGTTTCCCGCGCGCCGATTTCCCGCGCGACGGCCACCGCTTCGGGGATGCTGAGATGGGTCGGGTGCGGCTCCGGCCGTAGTCCGTCGAGTACAAGGGCATCGGCGCCGCGGGCGAGCTCCACCGCCTCGCGCGGCACCCGCTTGCAGTCCGTGTAGTAGGCGAGACGGCGCCCGGTGGACTTTTCCGTGAACACGAGCCCGAGCGTGTTCATTGCGCCGTGCGGCAGGAGGGTCGAACGGATCGTCCCCTGGGGATATTCGAGCGTCGGCGGAAGCTCCCGCAGGCTGAACGCCGGATAGCCGCGGGAGATCGGCTTTTCCGCGACGGCGTAGGGGAAGATCCCGAGGACCCGCGCCAGCCCCTCCGGGGTCGAATAGACCGGCAGGGCGGAGCCGCCGCGCAGGTCGCAGAACCGGCGAAGATCGTCCATGCCGACGACGTGATCGGAATGGCCATGGGTCAGGATGAAGGCGTCCAGCCGCTCGAGCCCATTTGCGACGCACTGGAGGCGGAATTCGGGAGCGGCGTCGACCTGGAGATGGAGCCCGTCCATGACGACATGGACGGAGGTGCGGGTCCGCCGATTCCGCGGATCCGCCGAGCGGCAGACCGCGCAGCCGCAAGCGATGAGCGGAACGCCCTGGGATGTCCCCGTGCCGAGCAGAATGGCTTCCATCCCGCGCAGCCTAGCAAAAAAAAGGCGCCTCCGGAAGGAGGCGCCTCGCGAAAATGGGTTCGAGGGGAGCTCGAAGCCGCTCAGTAGTCCATGCCGCCGCCCGGAGGATGGGCGGGAGCGGACTCCTTCTTTTCGGGCAGTTCGGTGATCAGGCACTCGGTTGTCAGGAGCAGACCCGCGATCGAAGCTGCGTTCTGGAGGGCCGTGCGGGTGACCTTGGTCGGATCGACCACGCCCGCCTTGACCAGGTCCTCGAACTTGTCCGTCGCGACGTTGTAGCCGGTGTTGCCTTTGCCTCCGAGCACTTCCTTGACCACCACGCCGCCGTCGACGCCCGCGTTGGAGCAGAGCTGCTTCAGCGGATGTTCGATGGCCCGCCGGACGATCTGGGAGCCGATCTTCTCGTCGCCTTCGAGGCCCAGGGCGTCGATGGCCTTGCCGGTGCGCAGGAGCGCCACGCCGCCGCCGGCGACGATGCCTTCCTCAACGGCCGCGCGGGTCGCGTGAAGGGCGTCCTCGACGCGGGCCTTCTTTTCCTTCATCTCGGCCTCGGTGGCGGCGCCGACGTTGATGACGGCCACGCCGCCGCTCAGCTTGGCGAGCCGCTCCTGCAGCTTCTCGCGGTCGTAATCCGAGGTGGTTTCGTCGATCTGAGCGCGGATCTGTTTGATCCGGCCTTCGATATCGGCTTTCTTGCCGGCCCCATCGATAATGGTGGTGTTGTCCTTGTCAACCACGAGCCGCTTGGCGCGGCCGAGGTCCTGTAAGCTCACGTTTTCAAGCTTGATCCCCAGCTCTTCAGCGATTACTTTGCCGCCGCTCAGGATCGCG
>JBOHXF010000482.1:0-4047 GCA_050737455.1 Opitutaceae bacterium
CCGCCGGGCCGCCGCTCCGCTGCGCATGCCGGAACTCCGAGCCTCGGCGGCCGCCGTCGACGAGACCGCCGAATGGCAGCCCGAAGCGATCGGCGAACCGATCGGCGATTATCCTTGGATCGCCCAGGTGACAACCTGCGACCTCGACGGGGACGGCTTGGTCGACGTGCTCGCCTGCGACTGCCGGAAAGGGGAGGTCGTGTGGCTTAGGCAGACGCAGCGGGGCAAATTCAAGGAGATCGTCCTTGCCTCGGGAATACCCGCCCCGGTCCACGTGACGCCGGTGAAGGGCGGGATATATGGAAGCGGCCACACGGACCTGATCGTCTCCTCCATGGGCGAGGTTTTTCCGGACAACGATCGCATCGGCGCGATCTATATTCTTGAGAACGATGGTCATGAGCATTTCAAAAAGCACCTGATCGCGGATCATATCGCCCGCGTCACCGACGTGGAGGTGGGCGACCTGGCAGGCAACGGACGGAAGGATCTCGCGGTGGGCTGCTTCGGCTACGACCAGGGGGAGATCCTGTGGATGGAGAACGAGGGCAATTGGAAGTTCAAAAGCCATCCGCTCCTGGATCTGTCCGGCACGATCAATGTCTGCATCGCCGACTTCTGCGGCCACCACGCCAACGACATCGCGGCCGTCGTTTCGCAGCAGTGGGAGGAGATCTATCTGTTCCAGAACGACGGCCGCGGGCATTTCACGCCGAAGATCCTGTGGGGCTCCACCAACCAGGACTACGGCAGCAGCGGCATCAGCGCCTGCGACCTGAACGAGGACGGCCGGCCGGACATCCTCTACACCAATGGCGACGGGTTCGGGCCGGCCGCCGTTGCCGGCCCCCGGCCCTGGCACGGCGTCCAGTGGCTGGAAAACCTGGGCAACGGCCAGTTCGCCTACCATCGGGTTGCCAACCTGCCTGGAGCCTACAGCCCGGTCGGAGTCGATCTGGACGGGAGCGGAGCGATGGGCATCCTGGTGGTTTCCGCGTTCGCCAATGGAGCGGCTGAGGTGCCGCGCAACCCGTCCCTCGTTTGGTACCGCAACGACGGGCACGAGCATTTCACCCCGCATATCCTTGCGCGGACGCCAAAGGACCAGATCACGGTGGCGGTCGGGGACCTGGATGGGACCGGGCGCCCGGTGATCGTGACAGGGGGATTTTATGTGTATCCGCCGTATGACCATATGGGTCGGATCACTCTCTGGCGCCGCCGCAGCGGGATGGCGGCGGGCGCGCTCCCGGCCCGGCGGGACCTCGCTGGGCGTCCGGCGGCCCTCACGGCGCGAATCGACCGATTGGAGGGGCGGATTCGGGCGGGCAGCGGCGGGATTGCGGCGCTCGGCGAACTGAGCCGGCTATACCACGCCAACGGATTGTACCTCAAGGCGGCCCGGTGCTACGAAACGCTCATCGAAGAGGACGCCGGCAACCCGCGCTGGTATTATCGATATGCCATGATTCTTTCCGGATTCGGGCGGCTGAACGACGCCTTGCCGCTCTTCCGAAGATCGGCGGAACTCGCCCCGAAATATGTCCCGGCCTGGATTCGGATCGGCGACGCCTTGCTCAAGCTCAACCGGCCGGAGGCCGCCACGGCGGCGTACGGGAAGGCGCTGGCCCGGGATCCGGATAATCCCTACGCGCTGTTTGGGCTCGCGCGGCTGGATGTGGCGGCTGGCCGATGGGAAGACGCACGCGCCAAGCTTGAGATCTGCGTGAAGCGAAGCGACTGGCGGGTCGGCTACGATCTCCTGCCGACCGTCTACGAGCAGCTCGGACAGGCGGCCCGCGCCGCGGAAATCCGCGGGCGGATGAAAGCTTCCGGCGCCTACCAGGACATGGCCGATCCGTGGATGAACGAGCTGGTCGCCGATTGTTATGATGCGTACCGCGTGGCGGTCGCCGCCGGCGAGTCCGATGCGCGGGGAGACCCGGATAACGCGATCATCCTGATGCAACGGGCGTTAAGCCTGGCGCCGGGCGATCCCATGCAGCATTTCCAGCTCGCGCGCTACTACTCCGAGACACATCGGCTGGAGGAGGCCGCGCGGGAGTATGAACGCTGCACGGAACTCAAGCCCTCCTTCGCCGACGCATGGGTCGGCTGGGCCGGCATGCTGCATCTCGAAGGGGACGACGTGTCGGCCGAGCGGGTGCTGATCCGGGGCTTGGGGAACGCTCCGGACGCGCCCGGACTGCACCTCGAATACGGCCGCCTGCTGACCGAGCTTGGCCGGCTGCCGGAGGCCATGGCGCAATATGAGGAATCGGTCCGGCTCCATCCTCCGGAGGAGGCCGCCCCGTACATCGCGCTGGGCCAGTGCTGCTTTCAGCTCGGCCGGCTCGACGAGGGTCTCGCGTGGCTTCGGCGGGCGCTGGCCGTGGAGCCCGACCAGCCGGTTGCCCTGTCCGCGCTGGCGACCTATGAAATTCGCGCGGGAGATGAGGCGACCGCCCGCGTCTGGGTTCGCCGGGCCCGCCGGCAGCCGCGGATCCCCGCCGCGCAGATGCGGGCGATCACCGCCGCGTTCGAGAGCCGCTTCGGGAGCGCGCCGTGACAGCCGGCGGACGGCGCCCCCGCGAGCGTCGTCAGCGCCGGACCCGCTTGACCCGCTCGCGATACGCGCCCGGCGATTCGCCGACCAGGCGCTTGAAGACGACGCTCAGATATTCGACGTATTCGAAACCGGCGAGCTCCGCGATGCGCTTCAATGGAAATTCCGTTTCGGCGAGCAGCTGCTTGATCTTCGAGACTTGCACGCGGCGGATCTCCGCCTGGGGCGAGCGCCCGATGTGCCTCCGGAATTTCTTCTCGAGGAGGCTGCGCGAGGCCGCCGCCTGGCGCAGGACCTGGTCCACCGTGATCCCGTCGCAGGCATGGTCCCGAATGAAGCTCAAGGCGGCGGCGACCGTCCGATCCTCGATGGCGAGGACGTCGGTCGACTGGCGGAGGACCACCTCGATCGGCTCGATCCGGCGGTCCGCCGTTTTCGGCTTGCGGCGGTCGATCAGTTCATCGAGCAGCTCGGCGGCCTCGAAGCCGGAGCGGAAGGCATTTGGGGCGACGCTTGACAAAGGAGGGTTGGCGAGCTCGCAACGGATCGTCTCGTTGTTGACGCCGAGGATGGCTACTTCGTCGGGCACGAGCAGGCCCGCCATCTGCGCGGCGGCGATGACCTGAAGCGCCCGCATATCGTTGCACGCCATGACCCCCGCGGGCTTGGGCAGCCAGCGCAGCCAGGCCGAAACGGCCGCCGTCTGGGTGTCGTCCCAGAGCGGTGTCAGATCCCCGGGATAGGCCACGTCGAAAATCTCGCACGTCCGCCCCGCCAGGCGGAGGCCCTCAACGAAGCCATCCCGGCGCTCGCAGGCCCATGCGGCGTTGGCAAAGCCGCAGAAACCGAAGTGGGAATGCCCCTTCTCAAGAAAGTGTTCCGCGCCCAGATGGCCAATGCCGACATTGTCGGGCCGGATTTTGGGCACGCCATCGTGCGGCGGCGAATCGTTCAGATCGACCAGAGGAATGCCCATTTCGGCACAGGCCTTCACCAGTCTCGGGGTGGTGTGCCGGCTGATGGCCCCCTCCCATCGCTTGCTTCGGAGCCACTTCCGGTCGTTTTCGGCCCGGGCCTCGTCGTCGAGAAACAGTTTCCGCCGGCCATGGAGGCGCTGGTACCGCGCAATGCCCTTCAGCATCGAGGCGCACTCCTCGAACCGCGGCTGAAAGACGAGCAGGACTTCGGGCTTCATCCCTTGAAAGTGTGCCCCCGCGCCGCCATCCGACGCAATCCGTCAATGCCGCTTTCCGGGTTTACAGCCGCGGCGCGTTGTGCTTTTTCTAGCGGTTTCAATCGATCGATTCGCCATGCCCGCCCGCCCGCCCAAACCCAAATCGAACGCTCCGGAACCCGCCGCCGCCCCCGCGAGGGACATCCACCCGGACTTCGACGAGGGGATGTATCTCATTTGGAGGAGGTACGGCCCGATCGCAGCGACCGCCGCGGCCTTGGTCCTCCTTTTTTACGTGGGCAAAATG
>JBOHXF010000483.1:0-2206 GCA_050737455.1 Opitutaceae bacterium
CTCTACACCTTCAATGCGCCCGGCACCTATACCGTGACGGCCTACCGCGCCGGCGACACCACCTACGCCCAATCCAACACGGCGGAAGCCGTCGTGACGGTCACCTCGATGCCCACTGGCGCAACCGTCGGCTCCCCGGCGGTGACGGTCACCCCGGTGCAGTAGCCGGCCGGACGGCCAGGAGCCCCGGGCGTTGGCGGCTTGCGGTTGGGCGACAGGACCGCCATCCTCGCCGGGATGTCCCTTTTGGCCCAGCGTGAGGCGGAGCGCCGCGAAGCCCGGCTCCGCCTGTTCGAATCGAGCCGCCTCCGGCTTCGGACGGCACTGCGCGAACTCGCGCCCGGCCGCGAATTTCTGCTGTTCGGTTCGTTGATCCAACCCGGCCGCTTCAACGCGGAGTCCGACGTCGATCTCGGTTTCACCGAACTGCCGCCGGGCAAGTCCGAGTACCTCCTTGCGGCCGAGCTCGAAGAGCGCCTCGGCCGTCCCATCGATTTGATCGATCTGAACCGGTCCCGCCTGCGCGACAAGATCCTTCGGGAAGGAGAACGGTGGATCGCATAGGCCTGCAGACCCTCCGGGAAGAGCTTCTGGCGGATGCCCGCGAAGCCGAACGGGCTCTGGCGGAGGCCAAAACCCGGCTGGAAATCTCGGCGCCGGCCGGTCTTGAAGCAGCGGCCTTCCAACTGCTCCGACTCTACAACATCGTCGAACAATCCGGGCTTCGGGTCGCCAAGGCCTTCGAAAACCACATCGATTCCGACAGCGGCTGGCATTCCGAGCTCGCCCGCAGGCTCACCCTGGAAATCGCCGGGGTGCGCCCCGCCTTCTGGCCGCCCTCCTTTGGTGATCCGCTCCGCCAATTGCGGGGATTTCGGCACGTGCTGACCCATGCGTACGATCTGCGCATCGATGCGGACCGCCTGGCCCTCCTGGTCCGCGACGCCGAGGCTGTCGTTCCAAAATTGCGGCCCGCCGTGGACCGCTTCGTTAAGGAAGCGGAAGGCCTGCTGTCGGCGTGAGCTTCCTGACGGAAGCGAGCGGATTCGCGGGCTAGAGCGTGAGCTCGCTCACGTACTTCGCCTTGGCGCAATCGCTGCACAGCCGCTGGTTGGGCTCGGCCTTGCGGCGCTGCACCTGCGCCTCGAAGTCGATCCATTCCCCCTGCTCGTTCCTGACGCGGTGGCAGACCGAACACATCGGGACCACCGCCTCGAAATCCCTGAGCCGGCGCCGGTCCCGCTGTTGGCTGCGGCGGAACCCGTCGAAGCTGATCGCGATGAACGCGAACAGAAAGACCCGGTTCGCCATGATCTCCCAGGGGATCCAGCTCTTCGCGTACGGGTGATGCGTCGCGTAGTCGGCCCAGCGCATGACGACGGCCGCCAGGATCGCGAAGACCAGACCGCCGGACCGCCCCAGCCGCCAGCCCATCATCGCGACCGGCACCGTGTAGAGGGCGAACAGGCTCACCTCGTATCCCGTCGTGATGTCGAACTTGCCGATCAGCGCGATCATGAGGAGCGCGACAAAGATCCAAAGCAGGTGACGGGACAATCTCGGCAAAGACATGGTTGGCGATGGAATGTGAAGCCAACTCCGCGGCTTGGGCAAGCCTCGGCCTGCCCATCCGGCCTTGGAGCCGATCCATCCCCTCCGCCTATCGCCGCCGCCGTTGCGGCCCAGCCTCTTGCGACGCCCGGGCGCGTTCCGAGGCCAAGGAGGAATCAGGGACCGCCCATATCCTGCCCCAACTGGTTCAAGAGCTGTTTCGCCTGGCCCGCCTCCCGGACCGGCAGATTCATGGCCAGCGCGCGCCGCAGCTCATTTTTCGCATCGGCCGTGTCCTTGATCTGGAAATAGGAAACTCCCAGGTAAAAATGCGTTTCGGCGCGGTCGGCCCCCGCGTGTTCGCTCTCCTGGAGGAACTTCACCGCGTCGGTGTAATCCGCCTGGCGATAGTTGATGGTCCCGAGCACATACTCCAGTTCGGGATCGCCCGGAAAGCTCGTCAGGGCCTGGTTGGCCAGCTCTTCAGCCCTCGCGTCGTTGCCGAGCGTTTCCCCGTCGAGGAGGGCGAGCCGCCGCGCCGCCGAGGCGAAGGGCGGGTCCTTCGCGAGGATCGTTTCATACGTCTGCCCCGCGCCCGCATCGTCGCCCTTCCGTTCTTGATCGAGAGCAACGATCATCAGCGCCGGAGGATACC
>JBOHXF010000484.1:0-1761 GCA_050737455.1 Opitutaceae bacterium
TCCATGAGGCGTTGGATGTCCACCCAATGCAGGCCCGTGGTCGGCTCGTCGAGAATGTACAGATTGTGCCCTTGCTGGCGCTTGCTGAGCTCCAGCGAGAGCTTGATTCGCTGCGCCTCCCCCCCGGAGAGCGTGGTCGCAGGCTGGCCCAGCGTGAGGTAGCCCAGCCCGACGGCTTCGAGGGTGGCAAGCTTGTCCAGGACCTTCGGTATGTTCCGAAACAGCACAATCGCCTCCCGCACGGTCATCGCCAGAAGGTCCGCGATCGATCTTCCGTGGAAGAGCACCTCGAGGGTCTCACGATTGAAGCGGCGGCCGCCGCAACTTGGACAGGGAGCGTAGGCATCGGCAAGAAACTGCATGTCCAGTTTGATGACCCCGTCTCCTTGGCAGCGCTCGCACCGGCCGCCGCGGACGTTGAAGGAAAAGCGGCTCGCCTTGTAGCCGCGGATTTTCGCGAGGGGAAGCTGCGCGTATAGCTCGCGCAGGGGATCGAGCATCCCCACATAGCTCGCCGGATTCGACCGCGGGCTGCGCCCGATGGGCTCCTGATCGACTTGCACGAGCTTCTCGAAGAACTCCAGGTTCTCGATGCTCCGGTGCCGTCCCGGAATCGCCTTGGCCCCGTTGAGCTTTCGGGCCGCGGCGGCGGCGAGAACGTCGTTGACCAGCGTGCTCTTGCCCGAGCCGGAGACGCCCGTCACGCAGGTGAGCAGGCCGATTGGAAAGCGGGCGTCGATGCCCGCCAGATTGTGCTCGCGCGCCTCCCGGACCGTGAGCCAGGCGCCGTCGGGCGACTTGGTCGCAGCCTCCTTGCAAACCGAGTCCTTGCCGGCCAGGAAAGGACCCGTGCGGGACTTTTGCGGAGGCTGCGCCGCGCAAGCCTCCGGCGAACCATGGAAGAGCACCGCGCCCCCTTCCACGCCGGCGCCCGGTCCCAGCTCCAGGAGTTCGTCGGCGGCCCGCATCGTGTCCTCGTCGTGCTCGACCACGATGACGGTGTTGCCGCGGTCCCGCAGCGCTCGAAGCTGGTCCAGGAGCCGCTGGTTGTCGTGGGGATGGAGTCCGACGCTCGGCTCGTCGAGCACGTAGATCACGCCGATCAGACCCATGCCGAGCTGGGTCGCAAGCCGGACGCGCTGCGCCTCCCCGCCCGAAAGGGTGGCATAGTCGCGGTCCAGCGCGAGGTAGCCGAGGCCGGTCTCGGCGAGAAAATGCAGGCGCTGCTCGATTCCTTCGACCACCTCGCGCAGCGCGTTTTCGCCGCCGAACTCGCGCACGAGCTGTCCGGCGAGTTCGCAGGCCGATTTCACATCGCGGCGAAGGAACTGGGGGAAGCTCAAGGGGGAAGACGCGCCGCCCGCCCGCAGAAGCACGGCCCGGCTGCGCGTGTTGAGGCGCTCGCCGCGGCATTCGGGGCATTCGCCGCTCACCATGAAGGTCGACAGCCGGGCGCGAAAGCCGTCGCTGTCCGTCCGCTGGAAGCTCTCCTCGAGATCGGCGATGATGCCCGGAAAGCCCTGGGCCTTCGCCTCGCGCATGCGCCGCAGCTTGAAGGCGAACTGGCGCTCGCCTGCACCGTGGATGAGCTGCAGCCTCGTCTCCTCGGGAAGCTCCCGCCAGGGGCGGTCGGGATCGAACGGCAGCTGCTCGGCGAGCTGTTTCAGGAGAGCGTTATGCTTGATGATGAGATTCTTCCCACCGATCCGCCAGGCCTTGACCGCGCCTTCCCGCACCGACTTGTCCGGGTCCGGAATGAGC
>JBOHXF010000485.1:0-12321 GCA_050737455.1 Opitutaceae bacterium
AGGTTGAGGCGGGCATCGCCCGACTGGCGCAGCTCGCGCGCGCCGCCGGCATCCACCTGATCATCGCCACCCAGCGGCCCTCGGTGAACGTGATCACCGGGCTCATCAAGGCAAACCTGCCCTCTCGCATCGCCTTCCAGGTCGCCTCCCAGGTGGATTCCAGGACGATTCTCGACGGCAAGGGCGCGGACACGCTGATTGGCCGCGGCGACATGCTGTTCACCCCGCCCGGGACCTCCCGGCTCGTCCGCGCGCAGGGCGCGTTCGTCTCGGACGAGGAGGTGCAGAACCTCGTGGCGAACATCCAGGAGCACAACGACCCCCCGGTTTACGCCCAGGAAGTCCAGGCGCGGATCGACCGGGCCGCCCGCGAGGACGAGGACGAAGGCGGCGAGGGGGAGGATGACGACGGCGAACTGGGGGACGACGAGACGCTGTACCGGCAGGCGCTGGACGTCCTCAAGTCCAGCCGCCGGGCCAGTACGTCCATGCTGCAGCGCCGGCTCCGGATCGGCTACAACCGGGCGGCGCGGATCATGGAGATCATGGAGGAGAAGGGGATCGTCGGTCCCGAAAACGGATCCAGCCCGCGCGAGATTTTGGTCGATTTGGGCGACATTTAACCCATAAACGAACCGATCCCGCATGCAGACCATTGGCGAACGCCTCGAGGAAGCCCGCAAGCGCAAGGGCGTCTCCATCCGCGAGGCGGCCGAAGCGACGAAGGTCAGAGGCGACTATCTCCAGAAGTTCGAGAACAACCAGTTCGAAATCGGGCTCACCGACATCTACGTCCGCGGCTTCCTGCGGAACTACGCCGCCTACCTGAAGCTGCCCACCGACCGCATGATCGGCGAATTCACGGCGGTTGGGCGCGCTCAGTCCAAAAGCCGTCCGCCCAGCCGCGAGGTGTACGGACGGATGGATCTATCCATTTCCGGCGGCGATGAGCGGGGCGAGAGTCCCTCCGGGGGAGGAGCCGAACCGCCTGCCGCCGCCGCGCCCCCAGGCCCGGACGGCGCTCGCCGGGCGCCGCCGGCACCCATCCATCCGGCCCGGCAGGGCCCGGGCGGCGCGCCGGCGCCCGCGGTCAACCAGAAGCTCATCTTCATGGGCCTGATCGCGCTGGCGGGGATCGCGGCGATCCTGCTGATCATCTGGATCGCGAGGGCGCTCTTCGGCGGATCGTCGCCCCGCGAGGCGCATCGGACCGCGGCTGCGGCCGCGGTCGCAGCACCCACACCCGCCGCGGCGGTCCTGAGCCTCGTCGCCGTGCGGCCGGTCGAGCTCTCCGTCACCCGCCGCTCGGACGGAACCGTGCTCTTCTCGGGTGAACTCCAGGCCGGAGAAAGCCGCCAGTTTCCGAATACAGACCTCCTTGTGACCGCCTCCGCGGTCCAGGATCTCCAGCTCGAGTATAAGGGCATGCGCTATCTGATCGGCGGCCGCGGCCTGAGCGGTCCGCGCGCCAATCTCCTGCTCGCGCCGATGCCGTAGCGCCGGTCCGCCCCTTCAGCGGAACCCGACGGGCGGCCCGAGGATCTCGCGCAGGACGACCGCGCGCCGTGCGCTAGCCGGCTCGCGCAGTTCGGTGGCAATGTCGACCGTCGGCGCCGGCTCCGCCGCAAGAGCCTCCTCAGTCAGGTCGGTGGCTCCGAGGTCGACGAATTGCTGCCTCACGAGCGCGACCGCCTCGGATGCCTCCTGGGCCCGGATCTTCCCGGCAAGGATATCGGCTCCGGCCGCGGCGGCCGCCGATGGCTCCCCGGAATCGGCCAAAGCGGGCGGCTCGAACAGCGAGGGAATGTCGTCCGGTGCCGCGGGGGCCGCCGGTTGTGCTGGAGGCGGAGCATCACGGGGCTGCGCGTCAGGCGGGCGCGGCCACCGGGGCCGGGGAGTCGGAGGCGCGGCCGGTGCCGGCGATTGACGGGGCGGCGGGAGGCGCCCCGAACGACGCTCCTCGATGCGCCGGCGGATTTCGTCCTGAACCCGTCGCATGCGCTCGGCCTCCCCGTCCGGCGCGGGGCGGGCCCCCGCGCCCGGGCGTGTCCGCTCAGCCTTCTTTTGCGCGGCCTTGACCCGCTGGACGAGCCAGGCGGCGCCGGCCAGGACCAGCCACCAGAGATTGTCGTCCGTCCAGCCCGAATGCATGGGAGGGGAATAGCGCCCTATTTCTTGGCTTCCGGCTTGGCGATGGTCTGGCGCATCGAGGAGTCGGCCTGTATGTTTTCCATCCGGTAATAATCCATGACGCCCAGATGCCCGCTCCGGAACGCCTCGGCCATTGCGAGCGGCACCTGCGCCTGGGCCTCGACGACCTTCGCCTGCATCTCCTGCACGCGGGCCTTCATCTCCTGTTCGAGCGCGACGGCTGCCGCCCGGCGGATTTCAGCCTGCGCCTGCGCCATGTTCTTGTTCGCCATCGCCTGCGCCTCCTGCAGCTTGGCGCCGATGTTTTCGCCGACATCGACGTCCGCGATGTCGATGGAGAGGATTTCGAACGCGGAGCCCACGTCGAGGCCTCGCGCCAGCACCGTCTTCGAGATCCGGTCCGGCGCCTCGAGCACGTGCTTGTAGGTCTCGGACGAGCCGATCGTCGTCACGATGCCCTCGCCCACCCGGGCGATGATCGTCTCCTCCTTGGCGCCGCCGACGAATCGGTCGAGGTGCGTGCGCACGGTGACGCGAGCTTTCACCTTCACCTGGATGCCGTCCTTGGCCACGCCGTCGATCGTGTTGCGGCCGCTCTCCGGGTTGGGGCAGTCGATCACCTTCGGATCCACCGATGTGCGCACCGCCTCGACGACCGACTTGCCCGAGCCTTTGGTCGCAAGGTCGATGGCGCACGCGCGGTCCCAATCCAGGACTATGCCGGCCTTCTGCGCGGCGATGAGCGCCTGGACCGTCGGCACCACGTTGCCGCCCGCGAGGTAGTGCGCCGCGATCTTGTCCGTGATGAGCGCGATGCCCGCCTTGACGGCGGTGATCCGCGCCTCGACGACGAGGTTGTAGGGGACTCCGCCCAGCCGCATCCCGACCAGATTGGTGACGCTGACCGGCGCCCCGTTGAGGCGCGCCTTCACATAGGTGCCGAGAAACGCGAGAAAGAAGCCAAGAAAGATGAGGACAACGATCGCGCCGGCGATGACGATGACGAGGAGGATGGAATCGGGCATGGAGGTCGGATGGGTTGAAGGATGGTGACGAAGGGTGGGGTCATCGCGGAGGGGCGACGATCAGCCGGAACTGGTCCACGCCGACCACGCGGAGGTCGGCGCCGGCCGAGGCGTGGCCGGCCTGGCAGAACGCCTCGTAGCGCCGGCCTTCCACGAGGACGTAGCCGCTTGGGGCGAGCGTCGTCGCAGCCGTCGCCACCTTGCCGACGACTTCGGCCGGCGGGGCCGACGCCGGGGTGCCGGAAGTGGAGTGGACCACGAGCCCTCGGCCCCACCGCGTCCGCGGAAAGAGTCCCAGCTCGAAATAGATCGTCAACGTCAGCAGGAGGGCGGCGCCCGCCCCGGCGCCGATCGCGGCGACCCCCCCGAAGTGCGCGTACACGAGCCCCACGGCGGCCGCCATGGCCGCGGCGCCCGCCGCCGCGAGGATGAAGCTGGACAGGAACACGTCGATGGCGAGCAGGACGACGCCTCCGATGAAAAGCGCGAGGATCAGAGTCATGGCGCTTTTTCGACGACCAGCCCGAAATCGGTCCGTCCGCGGACGACCACGGGACTGCCCGCGTCGATTGCTCCCACGGGCACGGTCGCCTCGTAGCGCCGGCCCGCGACCTCGACCTGTCCGCCGGGCCGAAGCGCCGTGGCTGCGATGCCGACACGGCCGACAAGCGTGTCCAGCGAGCCGCTTTCGCCGGGGGCGCCGCCGCCCGCCTGCGCCGCGCCTCCCACGGTCGCACCGATCACGAGCCGGTCCCAAATCCAGCCCTGGGGCAGGAAGCGGAGCAGAAGCGACCCGAGGATCACCGCCAGGGCGATCCCCAGCCCCATGTTCGCGAGCGGCCGGCCAAACGCGTCCGTGTCCCAGGCGACATGCAGCGGCTCGTTGGGCCAGAGATCGGCCATGCCCCACACGAGCGAACCCAGCATGAGGCCCGCGCCCGCCGCGCCGAGAAAACCGGCGCTGTGCCAGAAGATGAGCTCCAGGACGACCAGCACGGCTCCGATCGCAAACACAAGGACGGGTTCGTGCCCGGACAGGCCGGCGACGGAGCTGCCGAAGAACTCGATCGCCAGCAGCCCGATCCCGATCGTGCCGAACAGGCCGAAACTGGAGGTCTTGAACGCGACGAACAGCGACAGGAGCCCGAGCCCCGTGAGCACCGGAGCGAGCCCGTTCAGAATGACCGCCAGCCCCTCCGACCATGTCTTCCGGAGCGTCCGGACCGTGAAATTGCCCGGCCCGAACTTTTGGGCGAGAAGATCGTCGACGCTCTTCGCGATGCCGGCCGCGAGCAGCGGCACCGGGGGATGCCCGTACCGTTTGCTCGCCTCGGCCGCGGTCACGGTCAGGAGCGTCCCTTTGGGTTTGAGCACGACACCGTCGATCTTCAGCTCCGAATCCGAATTGATCATGGCGGAGACGACCTCGCCCCGGTACCGCTTGCCGGTGCCGGCCGCGCGCATGCGCGCAGTAAGGTAGCTCACCAGCTTTTCCTTCATCGTGGTGCCGATGTCCTGACCCGTCGAGGTAACGGGGGCCGCGGCGCCCATGACCCCGGTCGGCACGAACCAGATCTCGTCCGTGACTCCGGAAATGATCGCTCCGGCCGACATGGCCTGGTCGTCCACGAACGCCGCGGTCTCGCCGGGGTATTTGCGGAGGGCTTCCAGAATGTTCACCGTCACGTCGAGGGCGCCGCCCGGCGTGTCCATGTCGAGGATCACGAGATCGGCGTGACTTGCCTCCGCCTCCTTCAAGCCGCGCCGGACGATGTACAAGGTGGGTTCGGCAATCTCGTCATGGATCGGAATGACCACCGCCGTCTTCGGCGCCGCGCGCGCCCCGGGAACAGCGGCCAGCCCGGACGCGGCAACCGCCAATAGGCCCTTGAGGCCAAGGCTGAGGGCGTCGCCGAAAGCGCGCCTGGACAGGGACGGCACGCCCATCAGCCTGCGCAAAAGCCCGTCCAGGGCAAAATCAAAACTTTCGCCTTTCGCGCAGACCGTCCCCGGGATTAACTGGCCCTCCTCCATGGAAAAGATCGCCTATCTCGGCCGCACCCTGGCCCGCTGGAAGGTCGGCGCGTCGACCTTTCTCGCCTGGCCCGAAAAAGGGGCGCGCCTTCTCAATTGGAACCTGACACTCGGCGACGGATCCGTCCGCGACGTCGTCTATTGGCCGCCGAATGCAAGTCTCGACGACATTGCCAGGATCCGCGGGGGCAACCCCATCCTGTTCCCGTTCGCCGGCCGGACGTTCGACCAGGGCGAGATCCATTTCTGGAAGGGCCCCGACGGCGTGCGCCGACCCATGCCGATGCACGGCGTCGCCCGCCAGGGGGACTTCGAGCTTGTCAGCTCCGACGCGCGGGGTTTCGCCGCACGGTTCGTCCCTGGCGCGGAGGCCCGCGATTCCTATCCGTTCCCGTACGAGTTCACGGTGACCTACCGATTCGAGCCGACGGCCCTGTCCTGCGAGTTCAAGCTGGTGAACCTCGGTCCTACGCCGATCCCCTGGTGCGCCGGGCATCATTTTTACTTCACCGTGCCCTGGACCGAAGGGGCGAGCCGGTCCGATTACGCGATCCGCATCCCGGCCGGGCGCCACACCAAGCAGGATGCCCGGGGGCGGCTGGTCTCGGGGCCGGCCCTCAAGCCGGAGGAAAGCCTCGCAAATCCGGATCTCGTCGACACCCAGCACTTCGGGTTGCGGTCCTCCGACGTCGTTTTCGGCGAAAAGGGGCGCCCGGGTGACGTGCTCGTGCGCCTCGGCACGGCAAAGGTGCCTCCCCCCGAAGCGGCCGTCCTGACGTGGACCGAGTCGGAAAGCTCCCCGTTCTACTGCGTCGAGCCCTGGATGGGACCTCCCAATGCCTGGGAGACAGGAACCGGTCTGCACTGGGTGCAGCCCCGCGCGGCCGCCACATTCGCGGTGAAGGTCGCCGTCGTCTGATCGCGGCCGCAGTCTCGCTTTTCCGGGTTCCATGCAGCACGTTGCCGTCATGTTCGCGAGCCCGCCCCTCGCTTTCCTCGGGATGGGGGACACCGAGATCCTTGTGATCATGGCGGTGGTCCTCATCTTTTTCGGCGGGGAGAAGATGCCGGAACTGGCGCGGGGGCTCGGCAAGATGATGCGGGAGTTTCGGAAGGCCACGGGTGAGGTGGAGCGGGAGTTCCGCCGCGTCATTGACGAGGCCGAAAATCCAGCCGCCTCGCTGTTCAAGAGCGACGCGGCGCCGCCCGAATCGCGGCCGTTTGGTCCGCAGGGGCCCGCGCTGCCGCCGCCGCAGCCGAGCGAAGATCCGCGGGAGCGAGAGGGAGCCGCGACCACGCCCCGGGCTCCAATGGAGCAAAAGGCTCGCGAGGAGGGGGACGGGGAATTTCATTCGGATATCTAGCGAAGCTTCGCCTTGAACCGCCGAATGGCCATCGCAGGAGTTTGACCGGCACGGCCTTCGCTCCCTGGATGCGAGCGCAAAACCAGCCGAGTCGGCGCCTCGTGGGCCCGCCAAATTAACAAGGCCCGGATTTCTCCGGGCCTTGGTGAGTTGCTGTCCTGGCGAAGGGGATGAAGTGGCCCCCTATTTCCAGTTCAAACGATCCGGACGAAGGCGGCGCTTGAGCATCGGTCCGTACTCCAGGACCACGATGGCCAGGAGGAAGAGGACCGTGCCGACACCCGCCAGCACGTCCGGGTTGATGGGGAGGACAAAAGAGAGCACGAGGGCGGCTATGGCGACAATGCTGGGGATGGCCGTACTCTTCGGGTTTTCGTTGTTCATCGGTGGTGTTCCTTTCGTTGTGTCTCGCCGCCCCCCGTTGGGGGCGACGCGGATATAATACCGAATCAAAAGAATAGTTGAAGTGGATTCTAACTATGATATCAATAGTATACACCTATGGAACTTCAGCAGATTCGCTGCGTCCTTGCGGTCGCCGACACCGGAAATTTCACCCGGGCGGCCGAGCGTTTGAAGATATCACAACCATCTCTTAGTCAGCATGTTTTAAATCTTGAGCGCGAGGTCAGCCACAAGCTCTTCCATCGCCTCGGACGCAAAGCGGTGCCGACCGAAGCGGGCAAGGTTCTCATCGAGCGGGGGCGGCGGATTCTGTTCGAGGTCGAGGACGCGGGGCGCGAACTCAGCGACGCCACCTCCCTCGGGCGCCGGATTCAGGTTGGGGCGATCCCGACTCTGGCGCCCTATCTATTCCCATCTCTCATCCCACTAATCCGTAGGAAGTTCCCAAACATTCAAGTGGACATCCGCGAAGATTTCCGGAGCGACCTTGTGCGTGCGGTCGTCGAAGGGGAACTGGACCTCGCGCTCACCTCCATGCCCATCGATGCTTCCCGCGTACACACCGAGGCCCTTTGGCGGGAGCCTCTCCAGCTCGTCGTCGCCAAGGATCACCCCTTGGCCCGGCGGAAGCAGGTCGTCGCGGCCGACTTGGCCGACCAGACCTTCGCCCTGCTCGGAACCTCCAGTTCGCTCACGGCCCAGGTGAAGAGCTTTTGCGGGATCCACAACTTCGAGCCGCGGATCGCCTTCCGCTGCGCCCAGGTGGCCACGGTGAAGGCCCTGGTCGCCCTCGGGGCCGGCGTATCCATCCTCCCCCAGGTCACGCGCGCGGCTGAAGACGAGGCTACGCTCGCCTACATCTCGCTGGCCGACGCCGAACCGTACCGGGAGATCGGCGTCGTCCGCCACATTCTGCGCTACCAGAGCCGCGGCGCCGAGCAATTCCTGGGCGCGGTGCGGGAATGGGCGGCCGCGCTCGGTACTGGCAACCCCCTGAAAAATGGGCATACTGCGGCTTCCTAATCAAGGCACCATGATCGACCTAATCAAAAAAACGATGCTGGCTGGCGTGGGCGCCGCCGTCGTCACCAAGGATAAAGTGGAGCAGGCGCTCGAGGAATTCGTGAAGCAGGGCAAGATCAGCGGGAAGGACGCGCGGCTCGTGGCCGAAAAGATCGCCGAGCAAGGGCGCAAGGAATTCGACGAACTGGTCGCCCGGATCGGCTCGAAGGTCCGCGATACGGCCGCGCAGGCCGACGAAGGGCGCCAGGCCCGGCTCGCGGCCTTGGAAATGCGAGTGCGCGTCCTCGAGGAGAAACTGACCCCGCCGGAAACGAGGGTCGGCGAACCGTGACCCCGTTCGATCTCCTCGGCCACGCGGTGCGGGCCAAGGAGATTATCTCGGTGCTCGCCCGCCACGGGTTCTCGGATTTCATCGAGCAGCTCGATCTTCCGATCGGGATCCGGGAGCGGCTCATCCCGGCCCCGCTGCCCGAGCGCAATCTCTGGGTGCGGATCCGGCTCGTCCTGGAGGACTTGGGGCCGACGTTCATCAAGTTCGGGCAGCTCATGAGCATGCGGCCGGACGCGCTGCCGGCGCCCCTGATCCTCGAACTGCGCAAGCTTCAGGATCACGTCCGGCCGGTGCCGTTCTCGACCATGCGGCCGGTCCTGGTCGACGATCTCCCCGGCCCCATCGACGAGCTGTTTTCGGAGTTCGACGAAAATCCGATCGCTTCTGCCTCGCTCGCCCAGGTCTACCTCGCCCGGCTTCGCTCGGACGCCCGCCAGGTCGCGGTCAAGGTGCAGCGGCCTCACATCCAGAAAACCATGGAGACCGATCTCCAGTTCCTGATGTGGCTCGGACAGCAACTCCACCATCGGATGTCGACGCTGCGGCCCTACGACTTTCCCTCGATCGTCGCCGAGATCCGGGACGGCGTCCGCCGCGAGCTCAACTTCAGCGGCGAAGCGCGAAACCAGCAGTACTTCAATACGCTGAACCCCTATCCCGACCGCGTCTTCGCTCCGGCGGTCGTCAACGACCTGCTGAGCCACCGCGTGATCGTGATGGATTATGTCGCGGGCGCCCCGGCGGGCCGCGGTCCGGTCACCCCGGAACTGGGCCGGCTGCTCGCAGCGGCCGGCGCGCGCTCCCTCGTCCATCAGATCCTGGTCGCGGGCTTCTTCCACGCCGACCCCCATGCGGGCAACGTTCTCGTCACCCCCGATGGCCGGCTCTGCCTGCTCGACTGGGGGCTGGCCGGACACCTTACGCGGCGCCTGCGCCACGCGCTCGCGGACTTCTGGCTCGCCGCGGTCGAGGAGGATGCCGAGCGGGTCGTGCAGATCGCGATGACCTTCGCGGCGCCCGACGCGAAGGTGGACCAGCGCGTCATGGAGAAAGAGGTCACCCTCGCGCTGCGTGAAGAGCTCAATTTCGCAATCGGCCGCCAGGAGCTCGGCCGGGCGATGCTCAAGCTGCTCTTCATCCTCGGCCAGCACCGCATTTACCTCTCCCGCGACTACAGCCTCATGGCCAAGGCCATCCTCGCCATCGAGGAGATCGGGCGGCAGCTCGATCCGCAGTTCGACCTGCGCCCGCACGCCGAGCCGGTCCTGCGCGAGGCCTATCGCGCGCGGAACAGCCCGCAGGCGGTCTTCCGCCAGGTGCGTGCCGTCCTGCGCTCGCTCGCGACCGGATTCGAGGAACTCCCGGCCGAGCTGCACCGGCTCATCCGGCGGCTCGAGAACGACAACCTGACGGTCAACCTGCAGATGCGCGGCCTGGAGCAGTTCGACGACGGCCTCCGCACCGCCGCGAATCGGCTGACGGTCGGCGTCATCATCGCCGCGCTGATCATCGGATCATCCCATCTGGTGAGCACCCGCATCCCGCCGTTTCTCTTCGGCTATCCCGCCCTCGGCATCATCGGGTTCGTGCTGTCCGCCCTGCTCGGGCTTTACGTCGTGTGGGACATCATCCGCCACGGCCGGCATAAGTGAGCGGATCGTGCGGTAAAGCCGCCAGAGGAGCGGCCCCCAGCGAAAAAGCCGGCCGGCCGCGCTGCGCGGCCTCCGGCCCGCGGTCCGGCGCGAGCGCGTGGCGAACGGCAATATGAGCGCGGCAAGTCCCGTCCAGCCGCGGACCCCGGCGACCCACCGGTCCGCGACCGCGAGCGTGCCCTCGATGCGCCGGCACGCGGCCGCGCAGGTATCGCGCGTGCCCTGGATGCGGCCCTCGATGCGCCGGCGGCGCTCCGCCAGATCCCTCAGTTCGGAGGCGGGGTACATGAGCGGTCGGACGAAAGCGCGCGGCGGGTCGCCGGCAGGATTTCCCTCTGGCGCCGGAGCATGCGGAGCATCGCGAGGATCGCGGCCGCGGAGGCCCCCGCGTAGATCGCGCTGACGCAGGCCAGCACGATCAGGCGCGCCGGGCGCGGGAAAGCGAACACGATCGTGATCGTGATGAAAATCAGGGCCAGGAATCCGCATGCGATCGCCACGTTGATCAGGATCAGCGCATGGACGATCCGGAGCTTTTCTTCCTGCACCTCGACACAGATCAGCTCGAAGCGCTCCTGAAAGGCCGCAAAAATCCCCGCTCCGAGCTGGCGAACGGAGCGATAAAACCCGGTGGGGCCCCCGGATGCTTCGGCCACGAGACGACGAACTCAGCCGCGGCGGCGGAGGAGGGCTCCAAGGACGACGCCGACTCCCAAGACGGCGGCGAGCGTCTCGTACGGGTGCGTCCGGATCGTCTCGTCGGCTGCCTGGGCGCTGTCGGACACGCGGCGCCGCGCGGTCCGGTAGAAGCCGGCGATCGATTGAGATGCGGAAGAGAGCCGGCTCTGCAACTCCTCGAGCTTCGAGGCCGCCTCGGTGCGGACGGATTCTCCCTGATTGGCTATGACCTCCTCGACTTCGGCCATCAGTTTCTGGATATTGCGGATGAGCTGCTCCGCCGTGTGCTCTTGAGCCGTGGATTTGCGATCGTTCATAAGGATGAGGGGAAGAGATTGAAGAAACGTGACTCTAGTTCGTCCCTCCGGCCCGCGAAGTGTTCCCAAGGGTTCGGGCGGAATGCCGGGCCGGTCGCGGGGCGCGCCGGAGCAGGCCCAACCGCTGCCGCTTGCGATACAGGGTGGCGGGATCGATTCCGAGGATGCGGGCCGCCTCGTCCAAATTGAGGGCGAGCGTCAGGATGCGGCGGATATGCTCGGACTCCAACTCCTCCAGCGAGACCCGCGCGCCGACCGAAAGCGACCGGCCCCCGCCGCGGATCTCCTCCGGCAGGTCCGCGATTCCGATCGTGTCGCCCCGCGCAAGAATGACGGCGCGCTCGATGACGTTGTTCAGTTCGCGGAGATTGCCGGGCCAGGCGTAGGCGGCGAGCGCGGCCTGCACGGGCGGCGAAAACGGCAGGATCTTCTTGCCGAGCCGGTCGGCGAAAAATGCGCGGCGCTCGTCGATCAGACGCGCCAGGTCACCGGGGCGGTCCTTGAGCCCGGGCAGGACGATGGCGATCACGTTGAGCCGGTAAAACAGATCCTCGCGAAAGCGGCCGGCGCGCACCTCCTCGGCCAGGTTTCGGTTGGTCGCGGCGATCACCCGCACGTTGGCCCTGCGCGGCTCGGTTTCGCCCACCCGTTCGTACTCCCGTTCCTGCAGGAGGCGCAGAAGCTTCGGCTGAAGATCGAGCGGCATGTCGCCGATTTCGTCGAAGAACAAGGTCCCTCCGTCGGCCGCAGCCACCTTGCCGGCCGCATCGGCGATCGCTCCGGTGAAGGCGCCCTTCACATGCCCGAACAGATCGCTTTCCAGCAGATCGCGGTGCAAGCTCGGACAGCTCACCGTGACGAAGGGGGCCTCCGGCTGCGGTCCGCGCCGGTGGATCTCGCGGGCCAGGAAGCTTTTCCCCGTTCCGCTTGGGCCCAGGAGCAGGATCGTCGCGGGCGTCTCCGCCGCTCGGAAGGCAATCTCAAGCGCGCGGCGCATCGCGGGCTCGGCCGACTCGAAATCGACGGGCGCGCTGGCTCCCACAAGCTCGTTCTCCAAGGAGCGCACATGCCGCTCCAGGGCCCGGGCCTTTTCGATCCGGCGGACGACCCCGCGGATCTGTTCGGAGCCGCACGGTCGCGGAACGCTGTCGAACGCCCCGCGCCGGACGGCCTCCAGCGCCGCCGCACCGGCTTCGCCCATGACGACCACCGGAAGCTGCGGCTTGAGGCGCAGCACGCGGCTCGCTGCGTCCGCGGCTGCATTTTCCGCTCCCGGCCCACCCCCCAGGAATACGGCGTCGAACCCCCCGGCCTCCAATTGCTCTATTGCCGTTGCCGTCC
>JBOHXF010000486.1:0-13540 GCA_050737455.1 Opitutaceae bacterium
CGTCGGCGCCGACGACGGCCCCTGGCTCGCGGCCCCGCTCTTCGAGCGAGCCGGCCCGGACCGCGCCCGGCTCGCCCATCTCCGGTTCACCCACGGCATCGGCAAGCCCGAGCTTGATCGGCAGGCCCGCCATCTCCACGGCGCATCCGGGCCACGGATGCAGCCCGTTGACGCGCGCCGCCAGAACGGCGGCCGGAGCCGAGAAGTCCAGCACGCCGTCCTCCTTGTTCAACTTCCGGCAGAAGCTTGCCCTCGCGCCGTCCTGCTCGGCGAACACGAGCTCGCCTGAAACCAGTTTCGGCAGGGCCCGCGCCAGAAGGCGCGGGCACCCCTCCGCAATCCGGCCTTCGACATCGGCCGCCGTGTCGAGCGTTCCGATGGGAATCCGCTCCGCGTCCGCCACCGGGCCCGCGTCCAGCTCCCGGACGATGCGCATGAGCGACACGCCGGTTTCACGTTCGCCGCTCGCGACCGCCGCCTGGATCGGCGAGGCGCCGCGGTAGCGCGGCAGGAGCGAGGCGTGCAGATTCACCGTGCCGAGGCGCGGCGTGCGGATGAACTCGTCCTTGAGAATGTGGCCGTACGCCATCACCAAGGCCAAATCGGGTTCAAATCCGGCCAATGCCAGGCGCTCGGCATCGCGCAGCCGCTCCGGCTGCAGCACCGGCAGCCCCTTCGCCAGCGCCCACCGCTTGATCGCGTTCGGCACGACCGCACGCCCACGGCCGGCCGCCCGGTCGGGCTGCGTGAAAACAGCCACGACATCCGCCCATCGTCGAGCCTCGCTCGAAAGCCAGTCGAGCAGAGGAAGCGCGAGCGCGTCCGATCCCAGGAACGCCATCCGAAGTGGTTTTCCGTTCATATCCCGGTGCGCAAGCTAGCCGAACTTTCGGCACTGAGGAGCGAAATCGGGGAGTTGTTTTCGGCCATCGCCGCGAACCGCGGAGCTTGGCGGGCGTTCGCCCCTCCTCCCTTCAAATCCCGAAGGGCGCGGGAAGCGAGCTGCCTCTATTCGACGCGCCACTCGAAAATCTCGCCCCGCTTCAACCTCAACGCGCGGGTTTTGTTGCCGTAACGAACCACAACCGGGTTGCCGGCCAGCGAACGCACGGTGGCCTCCGCCAATTCGCCGTCTTTCCAGCTCTCGCCCACCTCGAATCCGCCTCGGGCGCGAAGGCCGGCCACCGAGCCGTCGGGCCAAGCGGACGGCAGTGCCGGAAGCAAATCCACTTCATATCTCAAATCCGAGTCTTGCGTTTCAAGCGCGCGGCTTTGCAGCAGCATTTCCGCGATCGCCGCCGAAATTGCCGTCCAACTGGGCGACCGGCTTGTCGAACAGGTTCGACTCGGTCCACGACCCGGGCAGGCTGCGAACGAGGGAATAGGCCCTCTCGCCGTCCAGCAGGCGAGCCCAACAGGCCGCGCGCCAGGTCTGGGCCCAGCCCATTCCTCCATGATCGCCGCGGATTTCCAGCAGCTTGCGGGCAGCGGCGAACAGCC
Source organism: Opitutaceae bacterium (assembly GCA_050737455.1). Lineage (GTDB taxonomy): Bacteria > Verrucomicrobiota > Verrucomicrobiia > Opitutales > Opitutaceae > Palsa-1447. The sequence goes on from JBOHXF010000486.1 coordinate 1,501, forward strand.
CGGGCTCCGCCGGCGTAATCTGGTCGCTGGGGAACAGGCCGTACAGCGGCGACAAGTGCCGGTGATGGATGTCCGGTGCCTGCAGGTCCCAGTCATGCAGCCATTCCTGCAACTGGCCGGCATGCCCGATTTGATAGGGGGCCAGTCGGGCGCGTTTGGCAAGCAGCTCCCGGCTGAACGCCCGGTCTTTGCCGAGAATGCGCTTCGCGGCCGCCGCTCGCCTGCGCGGTCCCGCGGGCAAAGGTCGCGAGGGACGGCGATTCGGCAGTCCGTTTCATCGCGGTCCGCCTTGTGCCGCGGAAACGAAACCAATCCACATCGACGTAGCCGTCGCCGGGGTTGGGATTGAAACAAAAAATCGCATATTTCTCGCCCTGGAACGTTCCCGTCCGCCAGTCGTATTCCAGCTTGAACGGGCCTCCCAACACCGACCAATTCGCGCCGTCGGCGCTATAGGAGCAGATTCCAAGTTCGTCCGTAAAATCGAGCTCCGTGCGAAGATAAAGCGTCGTGCCGGCAAACGCGGCCGAAGCGAGGCTGGTTTGCGCCAGCTCGGTCGAACTTGGATTCAGCGGCACGATGACGTTCATCTTTAAGGTGATGGCGCCCGTGTTGCCGCAGTTGACGGAAATCTGGCCGTTGGTCTTGCCCAGCGTCCCAAAACCGCAGACATCGCCCGCCCGAAGGTGACGCAAATCGAGCTTCACCTCGCCGCAGCTCCACGGTCCCTGTCCTTTTTGCGTCAACGTGTTTCGCGCGAGCCAGAAATTCGCCGCCCGAGTCGGTTTGAGCCGCAGGAACCCCGGGCGGGCCGTCAGCGACCAACGCGAATTGTCCGGGTTGTGATTCCATTGCCATTGCAATCCCAGGGTCGGCGAGTCGAAGGCGTCCGAAGTCGCCGGCTGGCAGACGCCCCCCCCCTGGACGGGTATGCGGGCCGCCGCGGGAACTCGTCCCGGCGCCCCGCGAGTGCCCCAAACCGGCCAGCCGTTGCGCCAAAAAATCGGGGAGATATAGGTCATGCGCCCGATCGCGCCGCAATCCTTCATCACGAAGCCATACCACCGGCCATTCGCCAGCTCCACTATCCCCCCCTGATGGCCTCCCGATGGGTCGTCCAGCGATTTGATCGTTTCGTACGGGCCGGAAATGCGGGTTGACCGGGAGCATAACAGGGCGAAAGGCCGAAGCGACGGATCCGCGTTGAACAGATAATAGTATTCCCCGCGCTTGATCAGATGGGAACCCTCGATCCCCCGGTAAACCAAAAGGTGCCGCTTCACGGAAATCACCCGGGAATAGTCGGAGTTCAGCGTCAGCAGGGACAAGTCCGTGTTTCCGCAGACGATGTAACCCGTTCCGTCGGCGCCGATGTAAAACCCGGGATCGTACGCGGGCCGATTCAGTACATGGTATCGCCATGGTCCGGTAATCTCGGCGGCGTAATAGATCCGGGCGTTGCCGAACGTCGGGTTGTCGACCACATAGAACATTCCGTTGCGATACCGAATGCTCGCGGCCCAGAAACCCTGGCGATAAGCCGTGCCTCCCTGCAGATTGAACCGATTCCCGCCATTCACCACGCTCGCCGCGTGTGCGACGATCCTCCAATTGACCAAATCCTGCGAGCGCAGGATATTGATCCCAGGTGAATCGACGAAGGTGGTGGAGACCAGGTAGAAGTCTCCGCCGACCCGGATGATGTCCGGATCCGGATAATCGGCGTAAAGCGGCGGATTGGTGAACGTCCCGTCGCCCCGATCCGACTGCCAGGCACGGGCGCTGCGGGCGAAGCCGACGCCCAGGAACAACGCGGCGATCCAGACTTTGGCCGATGGGTTAGCCTTGAATCTCATCAAAGCTCGGGGGATACCAGGATCCGAAATCTGTTTTGCGGCGACCGCAATGCGCATTTCCCGAGATCGCACATTCCGGCGGCCTGCCGGCGCGGTGGCATGACCGGATGGCGGTCCGCCCGGCGATTAACGGCCTTCCGCCTGCCCTCGAGGTCGCGGTCGCCCTCACCCCTCCGCGGGACTTCGCGTCGTGTCGCGGACCCGGCCTTCACTCCGACAATTCGGAAGCAGGATCCGGAACGGAGCGCCCGCCGGAGCGCCCCCGTCCCTCCCGATCCTTGCCCACGAGGTCGAACACGACCGGGCAGCCGTTCAGGGTGAACTCCTCGACCAGACCGGCTTCGAGATAACGCCGGTACGATTCCGTCAGCTTCTCCTCCCGGTTGCAGAAGATCCGGATCCGAAACGGGCGGTTGCCGGTCTGAGTCGCGTAATAGATCCGGAAACGCTGGGCGCCCACGGCCGGCGGCGGCGTGCGTTCGGCGAGCCGGATCAGCGCCTGGTTGAGCCTCGCGGTGGGCAGCTTCTGGTCGAGCGTCCGGCTGAGGCGCACCGCCGCGTTCAGCATCCGGTCGACCTCGTAGCCGCTCAGCGCCGAAACGAACACCACCGGGGCGCCGGGAGTGAAGAAAAGGCGCTCGAAGAGCGCCCGCTCGTAGCTTTCCCGGTACTCGCGCTCGCTCTCGTAGCCCGAGACGCCCCCGCCACGGCGGAACGCCGCGTGGACAAGGTCCCATTTGTTGACCACGACCACGATGGGCCGGCGCTCCTTGACCGCCTCCCCCGCCACGGCCTTGTCCTGCTGGGTGACGCCCTCCAGGGCGTCGAGGACGAGGAAAACGACGTCCGCCCGCTGGATCGCCTCGAGCGAGCGCAGCCTCGCGAAATACTCCACGGGCGAGGCCAGCTTCGCCGCCGCCTTGATCCCCGCCGTGTCGATCAGCCGGAAAGGGTACAGCCGGCCGTTGCGTCCCTTGAATTCGAAGGGGAGCTCAACCGCGTCCCGGGTCGTGCCGGGAGCATCGCTTACGATCAGCCGCTCGCTCCGGAGGAGGCGGTTGCCCAGCGAGGATTTGCCGACGTTCGGCCGGCCGATGAAACAGAATCTTATCCCCGGCCCCTCCGCTGGAGCTTCACCGGCGGCCGCCGGCGGCCCCAGCCGCTCCGCGATGGCCGCCCGAAGCGCCTCTTCGCCCTGCCCGTGCTCCGCCGAGACGGGCAGCGGCTCGCCCAGGCCCAATCCGTAAAAGTCGGCGAGCGTCACCTTCTCTCCTCCGAAATCCGTCTTGTTGACCGTGAGGATCACGGACTTCTCGCTCCGGCGGAGGCGTTCCGCGATGCGCTCGTCGAGCGCGGTCGCGCCGGCCCGCCCGTCGACGACGAACAGGATCAGATCGGCCGCGTCGATGGCGAAGCCCACCTGCCGCTCGGTGGCGGCGGTCAGCGCGGCGGAGGTGTCGCCTCCCTTGAGACCCAGGCCGCCCGTGTCGAGCAGCGTGTAAGCGCCCTCATCCACGTCCGCGGAAACGACGTCGCGCGTGATCCCCGGCTCGTCGTGCACGATGGCGATGCGCCGGGAAGTCAGCCGGTTGAACAGGCGGCTCTTGCCGACATTGGGCCGGCCGACGATGGCGACGGTGCGGGACATGGGAGGGTGACGGCGCGGGGAGCGCTCAGGCGCTGCGCGCCCGGCCGCTCCGGGAGGCCGCCGCGCCCTGCGCGAAGCGTTCGATCCGGTCGCATGCCTCGATGAGCTGCTCGTAGGCGGTCGCGAAACTTGCGCGCACGAAGCCGCGGCCGTCGGGTCCGAACGCCGTTCCCGGGACGACCGCCACCCGCTCGGATTCCAGCAGCCCGTAGGCGAACGCCTTCTCGTCCAAACCGGTCGCGGCCACGCTCGGGAAGGCGTAAAAGGCCCCGCGCGGGAGGTGGCAGACGAGCCCCGCCGCGTTGAAGCGGCGCACGACCAGATCCCGGCGGCGCGCATACTGCTCGCGCATCCGCTTCATTCCCTCCTCGCCGCGGGCCAGCGCCTCGATTGCGGCCTCCTGCGAAAGGATGGGCGCGCAGAGCATCGCGTACTGGTGCACCTTCATCATCGCCTCGATCAGGCCGGCCGGTCCGCAAGCGTAGCCGATCCGGAAGCCGGTCATCGCGAAAGCCTTCGAAAAGCCGTGCAGAAAGATCGTCCGCTCGCGCATTCCGGGAAAAGTCGCCACGCTCACGTGCCCGCCGTCGTACACCAGCTCCGAATAGATCTCGTCGCTGAGGACGATGAGGTCCTTCTCGACGGCGAAGCGCGCGATTTTCTCCAGCCGCGCCCTGTCGCAGGTGCCGCCCGTGGGGTTGCAGGGCAGATTCATCATGAGGACCTTGCATCCCGGCCGCCAGGCGAGGGCCAGGTCCTCGACGTTCAGGGCGAACCCGTCCGCCGCGCGGGTCGGGACCGCAATGGCCACGCCGTGGGCGAGAGTGACGCTCGGATGGTAGGACACGTAGCACGGCTGGTGATAGAGCACCGCGTCGCCGGGATCGATCAGGGCGCGGAGCGCGAGGTCGATCGCCTCGGACACGCCCACGGTCACGATCACCTCGCCCTCGGGCTCGTACGCCAGCCCGTAATTCTTTTCCACATACCGGCAGATGCCCCGGCGGAGCTCCAGCAGGCCCAGGTTCGAGGTGTAATGCGTCCGGCCCTTCTCCAGGGCGTAGATCGCGGCCTCGCGGATGTGCCAGGGCGTGTCGAAGTCGGGCTCGCCGATGCCGAGCGAGATCACGTCGCGCATCTTCGCGACGATCTCGAAGAAATCGCGGATGCCGGATTTTGGCAGGTCGACGACGTGCCGGGCGATGTGGCGGCGCACGTCGTTCATGGGGCGACCTCGAGCCGGCCCGACGCTTCGGAGGCCGAGTCGATCAGGTAACCCCCCTCCTTGTAGGATCGCAGCAGAAAATGGGTGCTGGTCGACAGGACCCCCTCCAGCGTGGAGAGCTTTTCGGAAACGAACGCGGCGACCTTTTGGAGGCTCGGGCCCGTCGCGAAGATGAGCAGGTCGTAGCCGCCGGACATGAGATGGCACGACTCCACCTCGTCGAACCGGCTGATGCGGTCCGCAAGGCGGTTGAACCCGCCTCCGCGCTCCGGCGTGAGCTTCACCTCGATGACGGCGCGCACGGCCGCAGCGTCCGCCTGGGACAGGTCCAGCACGGGGCGCCAGCCCAGAAATACCCGGCGACGGGCAAGTTCCTCCAAACGCCGGACGACCTCAGACTCGGAAATGCCCGCTATTTCGGCCATTTGGGCCGTGGAGAGCTGCCGTCCCTCCAATAAGAGCTTGAGAATCGGGTCCATAGGGAACCTCGCTTATCCGCAATCGCCGGAGGGTTGGCCAGAGGAATTTTCCCGGCGGCGGGTCAGTTTGCCCTCAAATCGGCGGTTGGGGAGACGATACATTAGGGATATTAGCATGCACCTGCTGCTTGCGGAAGACGACAAGATTTCCCGCGATCTCCTGCGTCGGATCATCGAATCGGAGTCGCACAAGGTCACGCTCGCCCACGACGGCGAGGAGGCATGGGCGCAGCTTCTCAAAGTGGGCCCGGATCTGGACGCGTGCATCCTCGACATCTGCATGCCCCAAATGAGCGGCCTCGACCTCGTCCAACGGATGCGGGCGAACGACGCCTTAAAGCGCCTTCCGGTGATGCTTTGCACGGCCGTCCACGACCGGGCGACCGTGCAGCGGGCGGCCGCGCTTGGGGTGGCCCATTACGTCCTCAAGCCATACAGCCGCAGCGGAATGCTCGAGAAGCTCCGGCAAATCCGCGCGGCCAAGCAGGACGACTCGTGCGGCGCGATCGAAGAGCCGGCCTTGGTCTGCCGGCGGCTGGGCATCGACTCCGGGTTCCACCGGGAGATGGTCTCGACCGTGCTCGAGGAGGCGCTGGGCTTTCTGCGCGAACTGCACGCCGATCAGCCGGATTTTTCGAAGCTGTTCATCCGCGCGCGCGGCCTGAACGGCTCCTGCCTCACGTTCGGGCTCAGGCGCGCGGCGCAGAAACTCGCACAAATCGAAGGCCTTCTGCAGAGCTTGAGCGCAAGCCCGGAGAACGCGGCCACGGCGCGCACGGGCCTGCTCGCCCCAATCGACGAACTCGACCGCGACCTCGCGCAGATCCGCGAATGGCTGGGCCCCACCGCCCCGGCTGCGGGGCCCGGCGCCACTTCAGCCTCTGCAGCCATTCCGGCCTCCGCAGCCTCTCCGGCTTCCGCAGCGACCGCTTAACTTTCTCCGACCGGCTCAGTCCGATTCGGAATCGCCCAGCCGGGAGGGTGTCGCCGAGCTTCATTTATGGTTCTCCGGGCCCGACCCTTCCGTCGCCCGTGGCTGCAGCCCTCCCAGGTCGGCTTGACGCTTATCCGGACCTTGCGGAGCGTGCCCCGGCAGGGTGATTGCGAATCGGACTGAGCCGGCGCGCGGCTGGACAAAACCGGCCGCCGGGTCCACCAATGGCGGTTCCGATGTTCGAAGCCCTCACCGAAAAACTGGGCCACGCCCTGCGCAACCTGCGCGGCGTCGGCCGCCTCAGCGACGAAAACATGGCGGAAGCCCTGCAGGAGGTCCGCACCGCCCTGCTGTCGGCCGACGTTCACTTCGCGGTTGCCCGCCAATTCACCGAGCGGGTGCGGGCACAATGCGCCGGCCAGGACGTCCTGAAGGGGATCACGCCGGGCCAGCAGATCGTGAAGATCATCCACGATGAACTGGTGCGCCTGCTCGGCGAAGGCGAAACGGCCCTCAGTGCCGCGCGGCCCCTCAAGGTGATGCTGGTCGGGCTGCACGGTTCAGGCAAGACGACCTCCGCCGCGAAGCTCGGCCGGCTGCTCAAGAAGCGCGGCTATCGGCCGCTGCTCGTCGCCGGCGACGTTCAGCGTCCGGCCGCCATCGATCAATTGGAGGTGCTCGCCCGCCAGGAGGATCTCGCCTTCTTCAGCGATCGCGCCTCGAAGGACGTCCCGGCGATCGGCGCCGCCGGCCTCTCCGACGCGAAAACGGCGAACGCCGACGCAATCATCTTCGACACCGCCGGCCGGCTCCAGATCGACCAGGATCTCATCGAGGAGGTGAAACGCCTCCGCAGCCGCGTGCAGCCCGACGAGGTCCTGCTCGTCGCCGACGGCGCCTTGGGGCAGGAGGCGGTCAATGTCGCCCGGGCGTTCCACGAGGCGCTCCAGCTCACCGGGCTCGTCCTGACGAAGCTCGATGGCGACGCCCGCGGCGGCGCGGCGCTGTCGATCAAGTCGATCACCGGAGTGCCGATCAAGTTCGCGGGGACCGGGGAAAAGCTCGACGACTTCGAGGTCTTCCACCCCGACCGCCTCGCCTCGCGCATCCTCGGAATGGGCGATGTCGTCTCGCTCGTCGAGAAGGCCGAGGAGACCATCGACCGCGGCGAGGCGGAGAGGATGGCCGAAAAGCTGCGCAAGGCCGATTTCAACCTGGAGGATTTCCTCTCGCAGCTTCAGCAGGTGAAGAAACTCGGACCCATGCAGAAGGTCATGGGCATGATGCCGGGCATGGGTGGCCTGCAAATTCCCGACGGCGCGGACCTTCAGATGGCCCGCACCGAGGCGATCATCAAGTCGATGACCGTCCAGGAGCGGCACAAGCCCGAGATCCTCAACGGCCGACGCCGCCAGCGGATTGCCAACGGTGCGGGGGTCAAGATCGTGGACGTCAATCAGCTCCTCAAGCAGTTCCAGCAGATGCAGCAGATGATGCGAATGCTCAAGGGGGGCGGCGCCAAGAAGATGATGCGCCAGATGGAGGCGCTGAAGCAGCGGGGCGGGCCGCCGTTCTGAGAAGTCCCGCCAGGCGGGGACGGCCCTCGGGGCGTGGCGTCCACCGGCCGCGGCGGACCCGCGCGGTCCCCCGTCGCCCGGCCGGCAGCCGGCCGGATCCTTTGGTTCCACGGGAGCCCTCTCTCGAATTCGATCGGAAGGCCCCGTAGATCTTGGATGAGCGGGCGAATCCCGCTCAGCCGGCGAACCCAGCCGCCCTGCGTGCCGCGACTGCGGCAACAATCTGGGCGCCGCCGATTCGAGCAAGCTCGCGAAGCCTGCCGATCACTCGAACGAGCATCGGTAGCCTCGAAGCAGGCCGCTCACAGATCGTTATACATAAGTAACTACCGTTATTTGTTTACGCCACTTTTATCCTTTCCGGCCCTCTGTTGATTAGGGGAGTGGGAAGCCCGGGACTAAGATGCCCCCGCCACCCGTGGCCGATCTCACATGAATGATCTCACTTGTTGTCTGCTCTCCATTGGGTTCTTCGCCCTGTGCGCCGCCTACGCGCTCGCCTGCGACAAGCTCCGGTGAGCGGAAGGCCCGACCGCTTCGACGAATTTCGCGCAGCCACCTTCATGCCCGACGTCATCACCGCCCTTCTCGTCGGGGCCGCCGTCCTCTACCTGGTGTCGGCCGTTCTCTGGCCTGAGCGATTCTAGCCCGCACGCATCGAAAACCGGCGGACCGCCGAGAAATTTTTCGCACAAACCCCGCCGACCGGGCACCCCATGAACCATCCGAATTCCTGGCTCCAACTCGCGCTGTACGTGGCGGCGCTGCTGGCGATCACCCGGCCCCTCGGACTTTACCTCGTCCGCGTGCTCGACCTCCATGGCCGGACCTGGCTCGACCCGCTTGTCGGTCCGTGCGAGCGGCTGACGTACCGGATCTGCGGCGTCGACCCCGGCCGCGAGCAGGATTGGAAAGCGTACACCGGTTCGATGCTGCTCTTCAGCCTCGTCGGACTGCTGTTCACGTATTTCGTGTTGCGCTATCAGGACCGGCTGCCGTTCCAGGCGCTTTTCAACCCGCAGGGTTTTCCCGGGCTGGCACCGCACCTCGCCTTCGATACGGCCGCGAGCTTCACGACCAACACGAACTGGCAAAGCTACGCGGGCGAAGCCACGATGTCGTACTTTTCCCAGATGGCCGGCCTCGCGTTCCATAATTTCGCGTCGGCCGCCACCGGAATCGCCGTCGCGGCGGCGCTCGTGCGCGGCATCGCCCGGCAGTCGGCCCTCACGATCGGCAACTTCTGGGTGGATGTGGTGCGGGTCACCTACTATCTGCTCCTGCCCCTTTGCCTCGTCTTCGCGCTGTTCCTGGTTTCCCAAGGCGTGGTTCAGAACTTTCGCCCGTACGTTACGGCCAAGACCCTCGAACCGTACGTCACGTCGGTCGGGCAAACCGATCAAGCCGGCCATCCGTTTTCGGCACCGGACGGCGCGCGGGTCATGATCCGGCGCAAGGTCGACACCCAGACGATCGTCGAAGGTCCGATGGCCTCCCAAGTCGCCATCAAGATGTTGGGCACCAACGGCGGCGGGTATACCAATGCCAACGCCGCCCACCCCTTCGAAAACCCGACACCGCTTTCCAACTTCTTCCAAATGCTGTCTATACTCGCGATCTCCAGCGCCCTTACCGTCTATCTCGGCCGCATGGTGGGTCGCCCCCGGCACGGCTGGGCGGTTTGGGCGGCCATGTTCGCCATGTTCCTCGCCGGCGTTCTCGCCTGCTGGCATTTCGAGGCCGCGGGCAATCCGATCCACCAGTCCCTCGGCGTCGCGGCCGCGGGCGGCAACATGGAAGGCAAGGAGGTGCGCTTCGGCATCTTCAACTCCGCCCTCTTCGCCACAGTCACCACGGACGCTTCCTGCGGGGCGGTGAACGCGATGCACGATTCGTTCACTCCGCTCGGCGGCCTTGTGCCGCTCTTCAACATCGAAACCGGCGAGGTCATTTTCGGCGGCGTCGGCGCGGGCCTCTACGGCATGCTGATTTTCGTCGTGCTGGCCGTGTTCATCGCAGGCCTGATGGTCGGGCGGACGCCCGAATATCTCGGCAAGAAGATCGAAGCGTACGACGTGAAGCTCGTGGTCCTCGTGCTCATCGTGCTGGCGGGGGCAATCCTGGGCTTCACGGCCTGGGCCGCGTCGGCGGCCTGGGGCAAGGCCGGGCTCGGCAACGCCGGTCCGCACGGTTTCAGCGAAATCCTTTACGCCTACAGTTCGGCCGTCGGCAACAACGGCAGCGCCTTTGCGGGTCTCACCGCGAATCCGGCCGATGGCGACCCGCATTGGGACGTCACCCTCGCTCTGGCGATGCTGATCGGCCGCTTCCTCATGATCGTGCCGATTCTCGCCCTGGCGGGCAATCTCGCGGGCAAGCGGTCGGTGCCGGAAAGCGCCGGCACGTTCCGGGTCGAGGGGCTCACGTTCGTCGTCCTGCTCATCGGCACCGTTCTGCTGGTCGGTGCGCTCACGTTCCTGCCGGCGTTGGCCATGGGCCCGGTCGCCGAGCATTTCCTCATGCGGGCCGGCCGGCTTTTTTGAACGGCCTCGATCCGCGAAAACTCCGCCATGCCTGCAAAAACCGTCCTTCGGCTCGACCGCGCGATCCTCTCGCAGGCCGCGGTGGATGCCGTGAAAAAACTCGACCCGCGGCGGCAGGTCGCAAACCCGGTCATGTGCGTGACTCTCGTCGGCGCGATCCTGACCTTCTGGCAGCTCTTCGTGTCGCGCGAGCCTTTCGGCTACGTCCTGCAGATCGCTCTCTGGCTCCTGTTCACCGTGCTTTTCTCCAATTTCGCGGAGGCGGTGGCCGAAAGCCGCGGCAAAGCGCAGGCCCGGTCCCTTCGCTCCTCCCGGAAGGAGCTCGTCGCCCACCGCCACCGCCCGGGCGGGCTTGCCGAGGAGATCGACGCCTCCCTGCTCCGCAAAGGCGACCTCGTGTCGGTCTGCGCCGGTCAGGTCATACCCGGCGACGGCGAAGTCGTGGAAGGAGCCGCGGCGGTGGACGAATCGGCGATCACCGGAGAATCCGCCTCCGTGATCCGCGAAAGCGGGGGCGATCGCAGCGCCGTGACCGGCGGCACCACGGTCCTTTCCGATCGGATCGTCGTTCGGATAGCCGCCGATCCGGGCGAAGGATTTCTCGACCACATGATCGGGCTTGTGGAAGGGGCCCGGCGGAAAAAGACGCCGAACGAAATCGCCCTCACGATCCTGCTCTCCGCTTTGACCCTGATCTTTCTTCTGGTCGTCGTCACGCTTCGGCCGTACGGGACCTACGCAGGCGCCGCTTTCCCGATCACGACGCTGATCGCGCTGCTCGTCTGTCTCATTCCCACGACGATCGGCGGCCTTCTGAGCGCGATCGGCATCGCCGGCATGGACCGGCTGCTCCAGCGCAACGTGCTCGCCATGAGCGGGCGGGCGGTGGAGGCGGCGGGCGACATCGACGTGCTGCTCCTCGACAAAACCGGAACCATCACGATCGGCAACCGCATGGCGGCCGATTTCGTTCCGGCCTGGGGAATCGCGCCGGAACGGCTTGCCGAGGCGGCGCAATCGGCCTCGCTTGCGGACGAGACGCCCGAAGGCCGTTCGATCGTCGTTTTCGCAAAGGAGCGCTTCCATTTGCGCGCCCGCGCGCTGCACCCCGCGCACGCCCGGTTCGTGCCGTTCTCCGCGCAGACGCGCATGAGCGGGGTCGATCTGGCGCCGGCTGAGGACGGGCGGGAAACTAGCCTCCGCAAGGGAGCCGCCGAAAGCGTCCGGGCCTGGATCGAATCCGCCGGCGCCGTCTACCCTCCCGATGTGGCCGAGGCCGCCGATCGAATCTCCCGGGAGGGCGGGACTCCGCTTGTCGTCGCCGAAAACCGGACCGTGCTCGGCATCGTCCACCTGAAGGACATCGTCAAGGGCGGGATCAAGGAGCGCTTCGCCCAACTCCGGGCAATGGGCATCCGCACGGTCATGATCACCGGAGACAACCCCCTCACCGCCGCGGCCATCGCCGCGGAGGCCGGAGTCGACGACTTTCTGGCGCAGGCGACTCCCGAGATGAAACTCGCCCGGATCCGCGAGGAACAGGCCAGCGGCCACCTGGTCGCCATGACGGGCGATGGCACCAACGACGCGCCGGCGCTCGCGCAAGCCGATGTCGGCGTGGCGATGAACACCGGCACCCAGGCCGCGAAGGAAGCGGGCAACATGGTCGACCTGGATTCGAATCCGACGAAGCTCCTGGACATCGTCGAAACCGGAAAGCAGATGCTGATCACCCGGGGCGCCCTCACGACGTTCAGCATCGCCAACGACGTCGCCAA
>JBOHXF010000487.1:0-9793 GCA_050737455.1 Opitutaceae bacterium
GCCCGCCACGAGGCCGGTCGCGAAACTATTGAGAAAGAGCCCGGCCGCGCCGGCCCCCTTGAGCGTCGCGGCGATCAGCTTCGGCGTCTTGAACGCGATGTAAACCGCGAGGAAGACGTAGACGCACAGATAGGAGGCCATGATCAGGACGGGGAGTTCGCCCCCCGTGCCGGCCGCGGCGAGCAGCGCGGTGGCGAGATAGGCTCCGCTTCCAGCGACCGCCGCCGTCCCGGCGGAAGCGCCCCCCGCCGGGCCCAGCAGCAGATAGCGGAGGATCAGGGCCATCAACGCATCGACGAACAGCATCAGGAACTGATAGGCGGGCGCCGCGAGCGTCAGGGCGACCAGCGAGCGCAGCACGCCGTAAAACGCATTCTCGGTCGCGGGCAGGAGCCAGAAGGGGACGGTCACGACCAGCATGAAAGTCTCGACCTCCATCATCGCGCCGGTCGCGGCCGTGAAAAAGAACGCGACCATGCGGGTCAGGGTGACGCCGATCCCGCGGCCGATCCAATCGACGGCCTGGCGCCAGCCCGACAGGAAATTTCCCGCCGCGGCCGCGGCGTGTCCCACGCTTTCGGAAAACCATGCCTTGGCCCGGGCGGCCAGGCCCGGCGATGCGCCGATCGTCGGAAGCATCTGGCCGTCCAGATAGGCGAGCGTATCGGACAGGACGCTCTGCGCGTACGCCCGCCGCGCCGTCTCGAAATCGGCGGCGCTCGACGGAGTGGACGGGAGAGCGAGCGCCTGGGCCGCCTGGGCGTCGTCGGCCGAAAGGCTGCTCGAGAGCAGGGCGAGGTTTGAAGAGCCGCCACCGGGAAAGGCAAAGGGGAGCGAGCCTCCGCCGACGGGCAGGGAACCCAGATCGGCGAGCGCGGCGCCGAAATTGCGCACCACGGTTCGGCCGATGGACGCGGTCACGCGGTCATCGGGGACTGTGGAGTCATTCCAGACCGACGGATCGAGTGTCGGAAGCTGGCCGGGCCCCGCCGCGAGCCGGGCGTCGATCGCCGTTGCCAACGCGTTGTACCACTGGCCGACCTCGATCATTTCGGCGCGTGAAGCCCCGCCGGGGTAAAGGGCCATCACGCGGCGCTCGGCCGCCTGGCGGATCGAATCGGCACGGGCCTGGGCGAGCGTCAGAGGGCCGATGCCGGCGGCCTGGAGCTCACCCGTGACCGGCTGAGTCGCGATCGCCTCGAGGCCGCTTGAGACGGCGCGGTTCACTGTCATCAGCATTCCATAGAGCAGCGGCAGGTTCGCGATCAGGAGAACGCCGACCGCGAGCCGAAAATAAACCTGGAAGATCGCGTTGAGCGGATGTCGCCCGCGCACGGCGTAGCGGCCGTTGAGCACGTGCTGGAAGGCGATTATGGTCATGATGCCGAGAAAGGCGACGATCGCGCTCCAGTACAGCGTGTGGAATTCTCCGGTGGCGACGATTTGGAACGGGTTGAACCCCAGCAGGGCGAGGGTCGGACCTCCTCCGCTGGCCCGGTAGGCGGCCGCGAATTGGGCCACGCTGTCGGCGCCGAATCCCGCAGTGGCCCCGAGCGCTTGCCCGAGCTGGGCCTGGGAATCGGCGAGCCCGGCGGAGATCGTCGTGCCGCCGATGACGGCTGGGCCAAGAGGGGCCATTGCTCAGTCCGCCCCGTCGAGCGCCATCTCGGCCGCGTTCCGGCGGGAGTCCCGCTCATCCTCCTGAAGCCGCTCCTGGGCGCCGGTCGCGCGCACCTGCGCCTCCGACGCGCCGACGTTCTGGGCGGCGGCTTCGAGAAGGATGCGGTTCGTGTTTGCCGCCAATTGCGACGCGGCGCTCTGCTGGTCGGCCTGGGTGCGCGCGCCGGCGGCCTGCGTTTCCGCCGCCTGACCCTCGGCGGCGAGCATTTGCAGATCGACCCGCCGGCTGCGCGCATCCTGCAGCCAGTCGGCCGACATGAGCTGCGCCAAGTCGGAGGCCGAGCGGCCCGCGCCGTTGAAGCGATCCTCGTCCGAGCCCTGCGCGTACCACTGCAGGTAGGCGGCGGTCGCCCCGTCGAGACCGGCGGCCGAACCCGACCGCTCCAAGGCGGGCTCCACCAGGACCTGCCGGAAGGACTGCAGCGGATTCTCGACCGCCGCGACCCACGCCGACAGGGGGACGCCGAGAAACGCGTCCAACTGGCCCGAGCTGTTGAGGAGAGCCGCGGGGTCCGCGTTTCCGAAGCCCGCCAGACCGGCCAAGAGGGATTTGATGCGATCCGGACCCGCCGGCGCGGATCCCGGAGCCGACGCGGAGGCGCTGCCGACGGCCGCCGTGAGCTGGACCAGTTGGTCGAATTGCCGCGTGGAGACGCCGAGCAGAGAGCCCAGCCGGTCCACCTGCTGCTGCGCCTGGCGGAGAACGTTGATCGTCTGGGTGACGTTGGCCGGATCGAACACGACGTCGCCCACCCCGAAGAGGGCCCGGGCGCGGAGCGGAAGGAGGAGGGCGGCGGCGAGCGCAACGCCCCGGGTTCGGGCATTCATGAGTTCGAGGCGGATCAGCGAGCGGGTTCGCCCAGCGACGGGGACGCGGCGGTCCGCGCCGAGAACCACAGACCGTCGTAACACCCTGTTGGATATGAAAGTGGCGGCACAGGCCCGGGCAGGGGCGCGGACCGGCCCGCGCCAGCCGTTGCGCCGGTGCGTTCGAGCCAATAGCGCTGCATGAGCTTCAGACGCTCCTCGCGGCGTGCTTGGTCGGCCGCGGATTCGGGTTTCGCCGGCGCCTCCGGACGGCGGACGGCGGGGCCGGCGCAACCCGCGCCCAGCAGCGCCGTGCCGGCAAGGACGGTGAGCAGATGGCCCCGGAGCTTCCCTGTCGGGGATGCGTTCATCGCGGGCCGCGGGAGGACGCCGGTTCGGCGACCCGGGAGGACACGATGCCCGCGGGATGTTCGTGAGAGAACCGGCGGATGGCCTCGGCCCTGGGCAGGCCCGCCTGCTCGAGAAGACGGAGGGCGCGGCGGTCTTCGGGAGAATTGGCGGTGAAGGCGTATTTGAGCGGCGTGGATCCGCTGAGCAGATGGAGGCTGCGCTGCCCGTGCGGGGTCTTTTGGATGAGGAGGAATTCCGCGTGACTGCCGGGCACCGTGGCGAGCGACTGCATGAGGGCGAGCTCCTCCGGGCCGAGGTTTTTCTCCTGCGCGATCAAACGCGCCTTGTCGAAATTGTCCTGCTTGAGGACGAACAGGTTGTCGGCCGCGCCCACGAAAGCGTTGCGGGCGCGCGTCTGGACGAGAAAATCCTCCAGTCCCTGGGAAATGGCGCAGACGCAGACGCCGGTCTTCCGCAGCGTCCGGAAGCAGTATTCCATGAACTCGGCGGTCGCCTCGTCCTTCAGCATAAGGCCGGCCTCGTCGAAGGTGAGGAACTTGGGCTCGCGCCCGGACTCCAGGGAAAAGCTGGAAACGGCGCCGACGATCGAGTTGAAGATGACGCGCGCGAGATCGGCGTCGCGCTGGTCGTTCACGACGCGCTTGAGATCGAACACGAGCACCGGCGCCGTCAGGTCGATCTGGGAGGGGCCGTCGAACAGGTTCGCGAAAGATCCGTCTTCGCACCAGAGACCGAGCCTGTGCGCCAGGGCCGAGCCCCGCTCGTCGCGCAGCAGCGCGGCGCGGATCTGCCTCAGGAAGATCGGCTGATTCAGATCCCGGAAATACGCCCGGCGCAGCGCCTCCTCCAGGACGACCAGCTCGTCGGACGACAGGCGCCGTCCGCGCTCGGTGACGAGCCCCTCCAGCCAGAGGGCGCGCGAGCGGAGAATCTCCGGGTCGGGAACGGTCCCCGGCGGAAGCCAGAGCGGATTGAGCCGGTTCGCGCGGCTTTTGATGTCATAGTCGATGTAGACCCCGGAGCTCGCCGCGCAAAAATTCGCGAAGGAGCCGCCGAGATCGACGATGATCGCCTTTGCGCCGAGCCGACGCATCGCGATGAGCTTTTCGTCCTCGAGGACGGATTTTCCGGAGCCTGTGCCGCCCACGATCAGATGGTGGGGATTGGCAAAGGCGGCCTCGTCGGGCACGATCCAGTTGAAGAGCGAACGGGAGGCCGTCTGGTAAACGACGCCGATCGCCTTGTCGGGACCGAAATTCGTGGGCTGGCCGAAAAGCGGCAGGATCCGAACGAGCTGGCGCGTGGAATATTCCAGCAGACGGTAGCGGTCCTTGTCCTGCGTCCAGAACGGCTGCATCGCGCGCCAATACGGCCAGAGCGCGCTCTTCTCCTCGACGAACACGGCGTCCGAGGCGCGGGCGATGGCGAGGAACGCGGCCGTCCGTTCCTTCAGCTCCGGAGTGCCCGGCGCCCACAGGTGCAAATAGCACGCCGCGCGCCACGTCGCTTCCGAGTTCTCGCCCATGCGTTCGAGCTCCTGGGCGAGCTGAAGGGTCGCCGCCCGTTCGGAAGGATCGTTCGCCGTTGCCGCGTCCGATTCCCGCTGGCGAAGCAAGTTCTTCAGCCGCTTGATCCGGCGGAGACGGTCGCCCCGTTCGACGTTCACGACCATTTCGGCGCGGACGAGGCCGCTCGTGAGGAGGAGATGGTCGAATGCGGGGCGCCCCAGCTCTTCCGGCGGCTCGAGGAGGGTAAGCACCGCATGCTGCCACTGGTCGAGCTCGGCAACGCCGGCGGCCAGCTCGCGGCCGGTGGGATCCCAGCGAAACGCGCTGTGGGCATACTGCTCGGTGTAGGGCTGGACCGGCTTGGGGCCTGTGATTTCGGCGCCGGCCTCGAATTGGCGGGGATTCCAGCGCATGAAGAACAGGCGCAGGACGTCGGGATCTCCAAGGGCCTCGGGCTGCCAACCGAGCCCCGCGAGCAGGGCGCCGAGCGTCCGCGCCTGGACGAGCAGCTCGGCCGCCGCCGACTCGTAGCGGGCCCGATCGTATTCGAACCTGCGGCGCGCGTCGGTGAAGACGCCTCGCCAGCGGACCGGCCAGGCGCGCGAGGCTCCGGCCGCCGGGCCGGCGGCCTTCAATTCCGACGGTGACGGCTTGCGGACGAGAATCACGTAGACTTCGATCCAGCGAAGTTCGCCCGCGCGGAGCTGCGCGAGCCAGTGGTCCCGCTGCTCGCGCTGGACGTCGCCGACCAGGCCCGGCGAGAATCCGGCGGCGGCGGTCCGCCGCTCGAATTCCGCCGCGCGCGCATGCTGGGTCCAGATCGTCTGAAGGTCGAAATGCTCCGGAAGCGCGTTCAGAAACCCCGAAAGGCGGTCATAGATGTGTCCGATTGCCTCGCCGGGAAGGGTGGGCGTGTAGGGCGCGTCGACGCGGAAGCCGTACCCGAGCGAACGGTCCTGGTTGATCACGATGCCGCGTTCGACCGCGAGGGATGCGAGCTCGCGGTTCAGCGGCGGACCGCCGATTTCCGCGGTTCGGCCGAATTTGCGACGGCGGGAGGCGATCATGGGAGCGGCGCCGGCCGTTCTTCGCGAGCCGGACGCAGGAGGCGCGGGAGAAGCCGCGAACGGAATAAGTGGACGTCGTAACCGGGAGGCCTGCCGAGCCGGAACGAGGCGAGATAGAGCGGATACCCGACCAGGATGGCGAGCATGCCCGCATTGCTGTCCAAAATGAGGATGTTGAACGCCAGGGCCGCGATGAGCGCCGAGAAATCGTTTGGAGTGAAGACGCCCCAGATGTAGATCGAACGCGAGAGCTGCCGGTGATAGCGCAGGGATCCCATGGGATGCGGGAGGGATCAGGGGCCCAGCAGGTCGGCGGCGCGATCGAGCTGCGCGGCGAGCGCGCTGGCGGTGGGCGCGGCTTGGGCCTGCGCTCCCAGGCTTCGAAGCTGGTCGGCCGTTTCACGGACCAGACGCAAGGCTTCCGAGCGCTCGCTCGTCGGAAAATAGAAGAGGATCGGCAGGGGAATTTCGACCCAGGAGCCGGCGACATCGAAGTAGAGCAGTTTTCTCTTGTCCAGGACCCGGAGCTCGTAGCCCGGCAGCGTCAGGGGCAGGACGGACGCCGCGGCCGAGTCCGAAATGAGATCGAGCGCAGTCGTCTTCGGAGGGACGGAAGGCGCCGCCGGGCTCGCAGCGGCGGCCAAGGCGGGGAGGGATCCGAAAACGAGGCGGGCGAAAGCGAAGATCCGGCGCATACGCCCCGATAGTAGCACCCGCGCCCATCGCTTTTTCGGGGGCCCACACGGGGCCGAACCGGGATTCGAGCCGGAGCCGTCCTGTGGAAATATACCCTTGCTTCGCCAATCATCGAGCGCTTCCTTTTGGCAGTCGCGCGTGTTTCGCCCCGTCCGTGTTTCCCTGCCGGCCGGCGCAGACGAATGGAGCCTCAATGATGAAAAAGATAATCTTCGCTTTGGCCGCCGGCCTGGCCGCCTCGGCCGCCTTCGCGCAGATGAGCCTCCGGCAGACGCCCGACGCGATCGTGGTGACAAGCTCCGGCCATCCGGGCTACCGGATCAAACTCGATCTGAAGCAGAGCGGGGTGGCGACGGAGTTCTGCATTCCGGCGCATGGGCCCAATTACATCGGTCAGGAGGGCGGCCAAGGCGGATTGTTCGGCCTTTACGTGCAGGGAGGGTCGAAGGGCGTGGCGCCGCCCGACGGGGACACGTATGGCGAGCGTACTGTGGTGAAGGGAGATGGCGTCCTCGATCACTTCAGCGTGGTCACGCAAACCCCCGCGGAAATCGTCGTGGCTCTCCAGGGGCACGCCTCGGGATGGGGTACCTACTCGCGGACGGGGGAGACGTTCATCGACTATAAAAGCCAGCTGACCTTCGAGGCAAATCGCATCATTGACGACGGCAGCGTGACCTGGGTCTGCGGCCACCACACGGCGCCCGATTACATCGACCTTGACAACATGTTCGCGCCTTACTCCGTACGGTGGCCGGTGCGCCTTGTCCGACCCGATGGCCGGCCGCAGGAGTTGCGTCTGGCCGATAACGACGAAATTCCCTATCCGGCGGGGATCACGAATCCGGTGACGGCCCAGATCTGGTTCCACGACGGGCGATGCCTTCTATTCAGGACGCTCGAAACTCCGGCCGATTGGGTCAGCCACCCATGGTTGACCTACGAGCATCCTTGGCTCACCCACTGGCGGCTGTCGTTCGCCTTCACGAACGATCCGGCCATCTGGCAGCCGACGCATACTCCGGTCCATTACCGGTACGAAGTCGAGATTCCGGCGAAAGCCCCGGCCAACCCACCGCCCGATGTCTACATCGTGAGCCCGCCGCGGGCCGCGAATTTCTTCAAGGACGACCCTCTCGACCGATACTCCGGGCTCCAGTTCAAGGTCGGAGACGTCGTGCGCTTCGCCGCGATCGCAAAGGACGCGAAGGGCGGCTGCCTGCCCGACTCGGCATTTCATTGGTCGATCAACTGGGGCGAGCGGGTGCCGCCCCATGTCGCGGCCACCGGCACGGGCTCCCAGATTTTTTTCACGGTTCCGCCGGCCGACGTCGGGTCCTACTGGATCGAGGTGTCGGCCCGCGACTCACAGGGCTTTACCGGCGAGGATTACATCACCTTCAAGGTCGTCCGATGACTGCAGCCAGAGCGTCTTCAACGGCCGAGGGACCATGCTGCGGAAATTGCTCTTAGGCGGCGCGAATGGATAACTCGAACCGTTTTCTTCCCGCCGCCCAGCGGAGAGCGACACACGAGTGATCAACCTATTGTTTCGCTCATTCTTAGTATGGCCTGGTCGCGGCTTGTAGCGCGGTGGAGACGGGCGAAGCCAGTGCGGTTCCGAATGATGGCGTTCCCCAGGTGAGCGACGTGTCCGGCGCCTCCGTCTTATTCTTTTTTCGAATCGGAAAGCAGCGAAAGTCCTTCCGGTGCTTCACGAAAATGTCCGGCACGGCGCAAATCTCGACCGGGACGGTGCTGGACGAGCCCGAGGGGCTGGGGACTCGGGTCGTGCAGACGCCGGGAGCTTAGGCGACGGTCGTCATCTCATCCGCCACGATGAGGATGAATCCGCGCACCCACTGGGCGTCCTGCTGATCCATGATCAGCCGCCGCTCCTCGGCCTGCAGCGCCCACCCGGTGTACGCGTGCCGGATCCGGCCATCAGCCATGAGGTTTGATTTCACGAGTTTCCACGCGGGCGCGACCATGGCATGATAGCGCCGGTCCAGCCAGCCGCGCCGCACCGCCTCGTGGATGCCGCTCGCGAACATCGCCGTGCCCGTGGTCTCGATCGGCGCCTTCGGGTCGTCCAGCCACACCCGGAAACCGCCGCTCCGATCCTGCACCCGCGCGAGGCCCTGGGCCAGGCGCTCCAAGTTGCGGAGCACCTCCGCCCGCCGCGGATCGGTCTCGGGGAGGAAACGCAGGGCGCCGGTCATGGCCCATAGGAGCCAGCCCGAGGCGCGCGTCCAATATGTTCGGCCGATGCCGGTCCGGTTGAACCAGATGGTCCGCGCCAGGCCCGTCTCCGGATTGAGAAAGGTGTCGGTGTAGAGCTGGAGCTGCAGGAGCGCTTGCTCGCGAAACACCCGGCGGTAGTCCGCGTCCATCACGGCTGCGATCATCATCGCCGTGACGACAAAATACGCGGTGTCCGGGATCGCGAACTGCGCTCCGTCAAAATGATCGACGAGCCCGAGCCGGTTGCGCTCCGTCCGATCCAGGATGATCCGGCCGATGTCGCCGCATACTTTACGGGCCCGGGTATCGCCCAGCCACGTCGCCATCTCATAGCAGGGCATCGCCAGCCCGAAATGGCTCACGTACGTCGTGATCGGAACGCCGCCCGCGCGAAAGACGCGCGATTGCGGCCCCGAATAGGGACTCACGCCTTTTTCCGCGATGTGCCCATCCAACCACGCTTCCGCAAACGCCCGGGCATCGCAGGCGCCGCGGCGCGACCACTGCAGCAGCCCCTGCATCAGCGTGGTGCCGAACCAGTCGGTATTCAACGCCCCCGGTTTGCCTTGGAGAGTCGCCGCGATGATCGCGCCGACGCCGGCTGGCGTGCCGGGCGGCAGGAGGATTTTCG
This sequence comes from Opitutaceae bacterium, assembly GCA_050737455.1. Classification (GTDB taxonomy): domain Bacteria; phylum Verrucomicrobiota; class Verrucomicrobiia; order Opitutales; family Opitutaceae; genus Palsa-1447. The sequence continues at coordinate 9,006 of JBOHXF010000487.1, forward strand.
GCTTCGTGGCGATGGATGCGCCGGCAGCGGCCCTTGCGTCCGCCAGCCAAGGCAGCACGGCGCAGGTGGTCAGCCCGAGAAATCTCCGGCGGCTCAGCTGTTCCAGAGGTTCGCGCACAGGTTCTCGCCTAAAGCCAGCAGATCGCCGATCGGCTGCAACGCCCAAAAACCCGAGCGGCGTCCGGCATAATGTGATCAGAGGAGAAACGAAAGGGGGAGGTAGGCGGAGAGCCGGATCAGGATGGCTCTCCGTTCGCTCTACCTCCTTCGCATGCGTCGCCGCGCGGACTTGCTTATATCCTTGCATGGGCATGCCATCGCTTCGGATTTTCGTGAGAGTTGCGGCGATCCTCGGGCTCGTGCTGCTGCTTGTCGCGGCGGCGCATGCGCAGAGCGCCGCGTCGGTCTTCAACGGGCCGCAGAACATGGATCAGGGGCTCCAGAACGGGCTCAACAACATCACCGGCTACGTGTACTCGATCCTCAAGTGCCTCAGCCTGATCGGCCTCGGAATCGCGTACTACTTCGTCACCCACCACGGGGTTGGCAAGGCCGTCCTTGCCACCGTCGCGGCCATCCTGCTCTGGTTCGCGCCGGTGGTGTCGAATATCGCGGAAAACCTGGGCAGCGCCGCCGCCCAGCAATCCCAGGCGGCGGCGGGCGGCTGACTTGAAAAAATCTCGGAGATTTCCCCCTTGCTTCAAGCGCGAGCCTGGGTCTAGCTGGCCACTCTCTCAACGGGCCGTAGCGTAGTCTGGTAGCGCGCTTGCATGGGGTGCAAGAGGTCG
>JBOHXF010000488.1:0-3767 GCA_050737455.1 Opitutaceae bacterium
CGGCGATCCTGCGCGTCAAACTCCGCTAGAGAGCCCGCGGTCATGTTCACGGGCATCGTCGAGGAAACGGGGCGCGTGCGGCGATTCTCCGCCGAAGCGGAGGGCTGGAGCCTCGTCGTCCGGGCGCAACGCGTCCTGGAGGGAACCCGGGCGGGCGACAGCATTTCGGTGAACGGATGCTGTCTCACCGCGGTCGAGGCGGGCCCCTACGAATTGCGCTTCGACGTCCTGGAGGAGACCCGCCGCCTCACGAACTTCGCGGGCCTGGGCTCGGGCGCCGCGGTCAACCTGGAGCGAAGTCTGCGGTACGACGGCCGGGTGGGGGGACATTTCGTGACCGGCCACATCGATGGGCTGGGGCGGGTCGAAACGTTCGAGCGCCGGGGGGCGGACACCTATCTAAGGGTTGTCGCGCCCGAGGGCTCCGGGCGCCATCTGGTCGCAAAGGGCTCCGTCGCCGTCGACGGGGTATCGCTCACGGTCGCTGAAACATCCGGCGACATCTTTGCCGTCTGGCTCATCCCGACGACGATGCGCGCAACGTGTCTCGGCGAACGACGGGTCGGAGATGCGGTCAATTTGGAATTCGACTTGCTGGGCAAATACATCGAAAAGCTGACGCCAATTCTTTCCGGCTGAATATCAACCTCATGCGCACAGCACTCGCCGTCCTGACCGATGAGCTGCGCCGCCTGAAGGCCTCCGGGCTAGCGACCGTGACGGTCTCGGACGACAGCCTCGACGCGCTGCGGCGCGCCGTAGGCGGCGCGTGCGCCGCTCCCGAGCCGGACGCAGATCGAGTGGGCGCCCCGGGTCTCGCCAAGGCGCCGGCGGCAGTCCCCGAGACTGCGCCGGCGGCCCTCGTGGGGGAAAGCTTTCCGCCCTGCCCGTCTCCGTTCCTGCCGCCGGGGTCCAAGCGCGAGCGCTGGGAAGCGCTTCGGGCGCACGTGCTGGCCGACACGGTCTGCCGCGCCCACGTCGGTCCGGGCAAGAAGGTGGTTTTGGGCGTTGGCAGCCTGGACGCAAAAATCATGTTCGTCGGCGAAGCTCCGGGGGCGGACGAAGAGCTCCAGGGCGAGCCGTTCGTCGGCCCTGCGGGCCGGCTCCTCACGAAGATGATCCAGGCGATGGGCCTACGGCGGGAGGACGTGTACATCGGCAACATCATGAACTGGCGGCCTCGGCTTCCGGCCGATGCCGATGGCGTCCAATACGGCAATCGGCCGCCCACGACGGCCGAGATGGCCTACTGCCTGCCCTATCTGAAGGCCCAGATCGACATCGTCGCCCCGGAATACCTGGTCGCCCTTGGCACCACGGCCGCCCAAGGGCTCCTCGGAGCCGGAAAGTTCAAGGCCCTCGGGGAGATCCGTGGGCGCTGGCGGGATTTCGAAGGGCGGCCGCTGATGGTGACATACCATCCCAGCTACATCCTGCGCAACCCCATCAACCGCTCGAAGCGGATGATCTGGGAGGACCTTCTCCGGGTGATGGAGAAGGCGGCCCTGCCGATCAGCGAAAAGCAGCGCGGCTACTTTTCACAGCCATGAGAACGCTGATCGCGATATGGGCCGCCCTGGCCATGATCGCCGGGGTCGCGGCCGCGGACGCGCCCTTCAACTTTTACGCGCTCTCACAGCAGGCGCGCCGCATTGCCCTGGAGCCCTACCGTCCGCAGTCCGACCGGGTGCCGCCCGCCCTGGCGAAGCTCGACTACGATCATTACCGGGACATTCGCTTCCGGCCTCCGATGTCCTGGTGGAATCATGACGCGGTCCCGTTCAAGCTGCAGTTCTTCATGCCGGGCTCGATCTACACCCATAAAGTGCGGCTCAACGAGCTCGACGACGGCCGGGTGACGCCGATCCCGTTTTCCAGCCGGTACTTCGATTTCGGCCGGCTCAATCCCAAGCTCGCGCGCATTCGCTTGCCGAAGGATCTCGGCTACGCCGGCTTCCGCATCACTTACCCCCTGAACGCGCCAGGGGACGAGTTGGGCGTCTTCCTGGGAGCGAGCTACTTTCGATTCCTCTGCCGGGGCGCCACGTACGGTCTTTCGGCCCGTGGACTCGCGATCGACGTCGCGGACCCGAAGCGGCCGGAGGAATTTCCCGATTTCGACGAGTTCTGGATCCGCCGACCTTCCGGACCGAACGCCACGGAACTCGTGGTTTACGCGCTGCTCGACAGCCCCAGCGTCGCCGGCGCGTACCGGTTTGTGATCGTGCCGGGCGCCGAAACGGTGATGCACGTTCAGGCGAGGCTTTATTTCCGGCGCAATCCGGACATCCCCGGCATCGCGCCGCTGACGAGCATGTTCTGGCACGGGAGCACGACCGATTTCGAGACCGACGACATCCGCCCACAGGTCCACGATTCGGACGGGTTCATGCTGCACACCGGCGCCGGCGAATGGCTTTGGCGGCCCCTGACCAATTATCTCGGCACGCGGACGATGTCCTTCGTGGATGAGAATCCGAAGGGCTTCGGTCTCATGCAGAGGGAACGCCGCTTCGAGGCGTACGACGATCTGGAGGCCGACTATCAGAGCCGGCCAAGCGCCTGGGTCGTGCCGAAGAACCCCTGGGGGCCGGGGGAGGTCCGGCTGGTCATCCTCGACACCCGGGGTGAAGGGAGCGACAACGTGGTCGCGTTCTGGAAGCCGCTTTCCCTCCCCAGGCCCGGGATTCCGGTCGATGTCAAGTACGACCTCTATTGGGCGCTCGACCAGATCCGGCCGCCGCTCGGCTATTGCGTGGAGACCCGCCAGGGGCGGACCCCCGCGGACGAACCGGGAGTCGAAAGCTTCATCATCGATTTCGACGGCCCGAAGATCCAAAAGCTTGGTCCGGACGCCAAGATCGTTCCGGTGATATCGGTCGGCGACGCCGCGAGCCTCGTCCATTTCCATTCCGAAAAGAACCGTTTCGACGGCACTTGGCGCGTCGGCTTCGGCATCCGTCCGGACGGAACGGACCGGCCGGTGGAACTGCGCTGCTACCTGAAGCGCGGATCCGAGCTGATGAGCGAAACCTGGAGCTATCTCTGGGTGCCGCCGGGCAAGGCGCCGGTCCGATGAGCGAGCCGCTCCCCGTCGAGCTGCCCGCCGGATTCCGGCCGAAAACCGGGACCTGCGACCAATGGAACGCGGCATACGTCCGGGTGGAGGAATACCTCCGCGCCCATCGGATGCACAGCCGGCTGCACCAGGTGCGCCTCGTGCAGCGGATCCTCGAGCGGGCGGCGGCCCGCCACGCGGCCGATCCCGCCGCCGACCCCACCGAACTGGCCGCCGGTGAGATGGAGGCCGAGCTGGACGCCTGGTTCGCCGAAATCCTCGGCGAACCGGAGCGTGCGGCGATCGACGGCCGCGTCGCCCTCCTCCTGTCCGACGGCATGAGGAAGTGGCCCGACGTCTTCCTGGAGGATCCCATCCCGCCTGAGTTCGCCCGTGCCTTGCGCGAGAGCTCCATGCAGGCGGGACCCGATATGGCGGTGTCCAGCATGGTGCCGCGGCCGATCGAGCTGGGCCGGCTTTCGGAAGCGGCGGGCGAGACGCTGGAACGTTTCGAGCGCTGGCCGATCCTGCGCACGCTCATCCTCTGGCTCGTGTTCGTCGCGGCGCTGGTCGTCCTGTTCGGCCTCACTCGCTAGCCCGTGCAGCTTTTCGTCCATGCGCAGATGGATCGCCGGCGACTCTACCGGCGCAGGTTCCTGTTTTTTTCGTGCGTCCTGTTCTTCACGAGCGTCGCGACCTGGATCATGGC
>JBOHXF010000489.1:0-5889 GCA_050737455.1 Opitutaceae bacterium
GGCCGCCAGGCCGCCGACGGGCGGTCGGGCACACGGGCGCGCCGGACCGCCGGTCGGCGGGCAGCCCCCGGGGCGCTCGAGACGCAGCGAGCGCCGGACGATCCCGAACAGCGTCAGCGCGGCGAAAATGTGGATCAGCAGATTCACGGCGTGGTAAACCGTGACGCCGGTGCCGCCGAGCGCGTAGCAGAGGGCGAAGGAGAGATTGAGGACCGGCCGGCCGCCGACGCCGGCGGTGGCCGGAGGCGACAGGACCCGCCAGAGATGCCCGAGGACGCGGATCGAGCGGTTGCTCACGATGCTCGGCGGATCGTCGAGCAGGAACGGCACCGCGAGCGTGTTCGAGTAGACCGCGGCTGCGGCCAACGCGATCGCCGCCGGCCCGATCAGCGTAAACCGGCGCACTCGCGTTGCCTCCGTCACGGTTCGGTCAGCGGGGGCCGGAATGACTCCGCCCCGCCGATCCGGTCGTGCAGTAGCCTGACGAGCAGGATCGAGAGCCCCCGAGGCAATCGATCGCGAGGTTCCGGCGCGGGTAATGGATGAGCTTCGCCATCGGCCCGGGAACGTTTCACGACAGCCAGCCTGGGGGCAAGACTCCGGTTCGCGGCCCGCGCTTGTCTTCCGCGGGCCGATCGCGTGGTCTTTTCCGCTTCATGCAGAAAGCGTTCGTCACCGGCGCGGCCGGCTTCATCGGATCGAATCTGACAGACCGGCTGCTCTCGGCCGGGACCGCGGTCGTCGGCTGGGATAACTTCTCGACGGGCCAGGAGCGGTTTCTTGACGGGGCCCGCCGGCAGGCGGGCTTCACGCTCGTCCGGGGCGACACCCTCGACCTGCCCGCGCTCACCGAGGCGATGCGCGGATGCGACACGGTCTTCCATTTCGCGGCCAACGCGGACGTGCGGTTCGGGACGGAACATCCCCGCCGGGACCTGGAGCAGAACACGGTGGCGACGTTCAATGCGCTGGAGGCGGCGCGGGCGAACGGGATCCGGCGGTTCGCGTTCGCTTCCACGGGCTCGGTTTACGGGGAAGCCCGAGTGGTGCCGACGCCGGAGGACGCGCCCTTCCCGGTGCAGACCTCCCTTTACGGGGCCTCGAAGCTGGCCGGCGAAGGCATGATCGCCGCCTACGGCGAAGGGTTCGGGATCGAAAGCTATATTTTCCGGTTCGTCTCGATCCTGGGCGAACGCTATACCCATGGGCATGTGTTCGATTTCCACCGGCAGCTTCTCGAGCATCCGGATCGGCTGCACGTCCTGGGCGATGGGAGGCAGCGCAAGAGCTACCTGTACGTCCAGGACTGCGTGGAGGCCATCCTGCTCGTGATGGGGCTCGGGACGGCGGCGCGGGCGCCGCACCGCACCGAAATCTACAATCTCGGCGCCCCGGAATTCGTCGAGGTGAACGACAGCATCCGCATCATCGGCGAGAGCCTGGGGCTGAAGCCGGCGATCACCTATGCCGGGGGCAAGCGCGGGTGGATCGGGGACAATCCGTTCATCTTCCTCGACACGCGGAAGATCCAGGCGACCGGATGGCGACCGAAGCTCACGATTGCCGAAGGCCTCGCGCGCACCCTCCGCTGGCTCCAGGCGAACCGCTGGGTCTACGAGGCCCGGTCCGGCGCATGAATATCCTCGTCACGGGCACGAGTTCCGGAATCGGCCGTGCGCTGGCCGAGCGCTTGCTGGCGTCCGGGCACCGGGTTTGGGGAGTGGCGCGCGCGCCCCAGCCCGAGTTGGCCGCGGAGCATCCGGAGCGCTTCCGGGCGAGCCGGTGCGACGTGGCCCAGTGGGACGCCGTGGCCGGCGTCGCGGGGGAGGTCGAATCGGCCTGGGGGCATCTCGACGGGCTCGTCGCGTGCGCGGGGCTGCACGGCGAGATAGGCCGCGCGGTGACGGCCGATCCTGCCCGGTGGGAAGCGACGGTGCGGGCCAATCTGCTGGGCGCCTTTCACACGGTGCGCGCGTTCCATCCCCTGCTTGTCCGGGGCCCCCGGCGGGCGAAGATCGTCTGCTTTTCGGGCGGGGGGGCCACCAAGGCCCGGCCCCGGTTTTCAGCCTACGGGGTCGCCAAGACCGGGATCGTCCGGCTGGTCGAAACGATTGCCGAGGAGGAAAGGGGAACGCAGCTCGACATCAACGCCGTCGCCCCCGGGTCGATCAACACCCGGCTGACGGACGAGGTGGCGGCGCTGGGGCCCGAGGCGGCCGGGGAAGCGGAATACTGGGCGGCCTTGAAGCAGAAGGAGAGCGGCGGAGGGTCGATGGCGCGGGCCGTGGCCCTTGTCGAGTGGCTGCTCTCGCCCGCCAGCGACGGGATTTCCGGGCGGATCATCAGCGCGCCGTGGGATCCTTGGGAAACCCTGGCGGCTCGCCGGGAGGAGCTGGGGCGCGGCGATATTTACACCCTCCGGCGCATTGTGCCGGAGGATCGCGGGGCGAATTGGCCGCCCGGTTAGGGCTCGAACGGCGGCGGCGACTGCGGCCTGAATCCCTCGACCAGCCTTCGGCGCTCGTCCTCGTCGGCAAAAACGAACGGCGGCGGTGTCAATTGCGGGATCACGCCGCCCGGCCTTCCGAAATGTCGGACGCACTCTTTGAGTTCCGGGGAATTGAGTTCCGGTTGGACGAACTGTTTTCGTCCTGGGTTGTAGTACAAGCAGCCGATTTCCTCGGCCGGCATCCGTTGCACAAACCGGGCGGCCGCGCCGAGAGCGCTTGTCCAGCGCCGCTTCAAATCCGCCGGATCGAGCGACCGCATCAAATCGAGCGTCCTGAGTTCGGTGGCGGTGATCGGCCCCTTGGTCCGGAGCATTTCGACCAGAGCGGAAGGGCTGAACCCGGGGTCCTTGCCCGCCGCCGCCCAGCACAGCGCGCCGAGGCCAAGCACATTTTCGTGCACGTAGAGAGTATCCACCAGGTCGCGCGACTCCTCGCGGCCAGCAAGGGCCAGCACCTTGTTAACCGCCAGATCGACCGGATGCAGGAGATAGCCGATTTCCGGGTCCTGCAAGGGAGGCATGAAACGGAAAGCCGAGTCCCTCGCCCATTCCACTCGGATTGCGGAAACCCGGTCGGAGACACTCGCCCGAACGAATCCGGGCAGCACCTTTGAATCGCAAACCTGGTAGCCGTTCCTTTCCAGCAGGGCAACGTCCCGAGCAAAGGCGTCCGCAACCAAGTCTTCGCTGTCGTGGAAAAAATCCAGATCGCCCGAATAGCGCAGGCTCGATTCGGCCCGATGGATGGCCGCTCCGCCGGCCAAATGGCTGCCGGGGCTGCGATTGCTCGCAAGAAGCCTCAAGACCCGCCTCTGCAAGTCGGTTAGCGGCACGGCTGCAAACGACCGGCCACTGCAAAAGCTTCCCGGTCCCCGTTCTTGCGCAACTCCTCGGCAACCCAGGGGATCAGCCGCTCGTCGATGACCAGGTTCTCCGGACTCGACCAGAAGCAACTGGTGCGATACCGGGCGAACGCCCTCCGTGCTTCCACCAGCCGCACGGATAGCGGCAATTCTCCGGCCTCCCTAGGAGCCACGGCCGATGCGGCGGTTGCAGATGGGCGCGTGGACCGCATGAGGAAAATAATGAACCCTGGAACGTGCTGGTGGCAAGGGCGGTTTCACCTGAGGGCGGATTCATTCTCCCGAAGATTCATTGTCCCGAAGATGGTTGAAACTCAGAAACTTCCGTGCGGCGCCGTTACACGGGAAGGCTGCTTGGAATGAATCGGTGCTGAGGTGTCGCTCGGCCGCCCCCCACGCCTCCCCGCGAGGCTATCGGTCCGACCCGTGATCCCCGCCGCATCTTAAGAGGCGGGGCTAGGCGCGCCGGCGGAAGACCCGGTAGTTCAGGACGAGAACGACGAGCACGCTGGATGGCGGCACGGCGAAGAACCAGGACCACATCGCCGAAAGCCCCAGCCAGTAATAGCACATCCGGAACGCCGTCCATTGGATGAGATAGGAGACGGCCACCATTCCGACGTACTCGAAAAACTGGCGGCCGATGTCGCGCCGCGCACTGCGCAGGGCCCAGAAGCGGTTGAGCGAATAGTGCGTCACCACGCTGAGGACATAGGCCACCGTGAAGGCCGCGCGCAGGCGGACGTGATCCTTGAGGGTGCGAAAGCACAGCCAGTTCACGCCGAAGGCGATCGCCCCCACCGTAAGAGACTTGAAAATCCGCAGTTGTGTCTCCCGACTGGGAAGGATGCGTTTGGCCATGCGCACCTCATCGCAATGACGGCACCGGCCCGTTCGCAACTCCAATTCGCCCAGATCGGCTGCGGACTCATCGGCCGAAAGCGGGCGGCCGCCCTCCGCTCCGTCCCCGGAGCCTCCCTGAAATACGCCTGCGACGTGGACGAAGGGCGGGCGCGCGAGGTGGCCGGGCTTGCGGACGGCTGCCGCACGCTGGGCTCCTTCGAGCCGGCGCTCGGCGATCCTGACGTTGGCGCAGTCATAGTCTCCACGCAGAATTCGGCGCTGGCCCCGATCGCGGCGGCCGCGGCGGCGGCCGGCAAGCACGTCCTCCTAGAAAAGCCCGGCGCCCTCTCGGCCGCCGAGCTGCGTGCGGTCCAGGCCGCGGCGGCGAAAAGCGGGGCGCGCGTGCGCCTCAGCTACAACCACCGCTATCATCCGGCGCTGCGGAAGGCCCGGGAGCTGGTCGACGCCGAAGCGGTCGGGCCTCTTCTTTTCGTGCGGGGCCGTTACGGCCATGGCGGCCGGCCGGGCTACGACCGCGAATGGCGCGCGGACCCCGCCCAATCGGGCGGCGGGGAGCTCATCGACCAAGGCGTCCACCTGATCGACCTCGCCGGCTGGTTCCTGGGCGAGTTCGCGGAGGTCGGCGGGCATGCCGCCACCTACTTCTGGGACATGAAGGTGGACGACAACGCGTTCCTCAGCCTGCGCACGGCCGCCGGGCGGACGGCCTGGCTGCACGCAAGCTGCACGGAATGGAAGAACCTGTTCTCCTTCGAAATCTACGGCCGGAACGGAAAGATCGCGATCGACGGCCTTGGGGGCAGCTACGGACTGGAGCGCTGCGCCTTTTACCGGATGCCTCCGGAAATGGGTCCTCCCGAGACGACCGTCTGGGAGTACCCGCGCGGCGACGACTCGTGGGCGGAGGAGATGCGCGCGTTCGCCGCCGACATCCGCCTCGGCCGGGAGCCCTCACCCGGGCTGCGGGAGGGCATCCGCACCCTGGAGATCGTCGAATTCGTGTATCGACAAAGCGGTTATCCGCGGGGCGGCCCGACGGCCGAAACGCCCTCCGAGCCGCCGGGCGCTTCCGCCGGCGGCCGATGAAATCCAAGCCCGTTCGCCCGTCCCAACGAATTGTGAAAACTTCGATCCGACCCCGGCCGGCTTCGGGAAGCCGCCGGCCCGATCTTCCCCCATGATCATCACGCGCTCCCCCCTGCGGGTCTCGCTCGGCGGCGGCGGCACCGACCTGCCGTCCTACTACTCAGAGCACGGCGGCTTCCTCGTCTCCGGCGCGATCGACAAGTACATCTACATGCTGATCCACACGGTCTTCCAGCGCCGCTACCGGATGAAGTACTCAGAGACCGAGGACGTCGAGCGGATCGGCGAGATCCGCCACCCGATCCTGCGCGAGACGCTCAACAAGCACTGGCGGGGAACCCCGCTCGAGATCGCCTCGGTCGCCGATGTGCCGGCGGGCACCGGGATGGGATCGTCAGGAGCCTTCACGGTGGCGCTCCTCAAGGGGCTGGCGCACGCACGCCGGACATCGATCACGCAGTCGGCGCTTGCCGAGGCGGCGTCGGAGATCGAGATCGTCATCCTCAAGGAGCCCTGCGGCAAGCAGGACCCTTACGTCGCCGCTCACGGCGGCATCTGCGCCTACAC
>JBOHXF010000490.1:0-2035 GCA_050737455.1 Opitutaceae bacterium
GGATAGAGGCCTCCGAGACCAACTTCATCCGCTTCATCGACGCCTATCTTGCCGCCCTGCCCCTCGAAATGGCCGCATCGGCGCGGGTTCTTCCGGGCGTCCCGGGCCTGCTCGCCGATCTCGCGAAGCGGACCGACTGCGCACAGGGGCTGCTCACCGGAAACCTGCGCCGCGGCGCCGAACTGAAGCTCTCGGTCCACGGTCTGTGGGGCTTCTTCCCGTTCGGCGCGTTCGCCGACGATGCCGAACTGCGCGACGAACTCGGCCCCCATGCGCTGCGGCGGGCAAAGGAGCGACACGGGGTGGATTTTCCGCCGGAACGGACCTGGATCGTCGGCGACACCCCGCACGACATCGCCTGCGCCCGCGCGATCGGAGCCCGCTCGCTGGCGGTCGCGACGGGGGGTTATTCGAGCGAGGCGCTCGCCGCGCACCGGCCGACCGCCCTGCTGCCCGATCTTGCCGACCCGGACGCTTTCTGGCACGCCCTCCTGGCATGAGCGCACTCACGATCGCGATCGGCTCGGACCATGCCGGCTTCCAATACAAGGAGGCGTTCAAGGCCCGCCTCCTGGAACGTGGGCACACCGTCCGGGATTTCGGGACCGATTCAGAGGCGCCCTGCGATTTTCCCGATTTCATCCGGCCCGTGGCCGAGGCCGTTGCCCGAGGGGAATACGAACGGGGTATCGTCCTCGGGGGTTCCGGCAACGGCGAGGCCATTGTGGCCAACCGGGTCCGGGGCGTCCGCTGCGGCGTCTGCTGGAACGAGCAGCTCGCTTACTGGAACCGCGCCCACAACGACGGCAACGTCCTGTCGATCGGCCAGCGGACCGTGCCTCTGGAATTGGCCCTGCGCATCCTCGACGCCTGGCTCGCGGTCCCGTTCGAGGGCGGCCGCCACATAGCGCGGATCCGGAAGATCGACAACCCATGAGGCCGGCTCCGCCCGCCTACCCCGGCATTCTCAAGGTGCGCGACCTGAGCCCCGGAGACCTTGAAAGCCGCGGCGCCGAGACCCGCCTCGCGATTTACGCCTGGATGCATTTCGCGCGCGCCATCGACAATCGCATCCTCGAGCTGTTCCGGCAGGGCCTCATCAAGGGGACCGTGACCGGCGGCCAGGGCAACGAAGCCATGATCGTCCCGCTGGCGCTCCTTGCCGACAAGACGCTCGACGTGGTCTCGTTCACCCATCGCGGCCTTGGGGGCCACCTGATATGGAGCGGGCATCTTTGCGGGCATCTCAACCAGTATTTCGCGAACGCGGATAGCCCGACCCATGCGCGTGAAGGAAACATCCATCACGGCGACCCCGCCAACCGCTCGCTGCCCATGATCAGCCATCTGGGTTCGATGTGCGGGCCGGTGCTTGGGGTGACCGATTCGCAGCGCCGGCTGGGCCGCTCGGCCGTGGGGTTCGTCTTCTTCGGCGACGGCGGTTCCAGCACGGGCGACATCCACGAGGCGCTCAACCTGGCCTCCCTGCTCTCGGTGCCGGTGGTTTTCGTGATCGAGAACAACGGCTACGCATACTCGACCCCCGCGGCCGAGCAGTACCGGCCGGGGACCGAACTTTGGCAACGGGCCGCCGGCTACGGCATCGAAGGGCTCGCGTACGACGGCACCGATCCCGAGCAGAGCCTCCGGGTGTTCGGCGAGGCGATCGCGAAGGCACGGGCAAGCTCGCGGCCGATCCTGATCGAAGCGCGGACACTGCGGCTACGCGGCCACGCGGCCTACGACACGTGCGATTATCTGCCGGCGGGCGCCGCGGAGGCGTTCGCCGCGCGCGATCCGCTGCCGCGCTACCGCGAACGGGTCGTGGAAAGCGCGGGCGCGGACCGCGTGCTCGAGATCGAAGCCGAACTGCACGGGCTGATCGAGGCCTGCGTCAAGCTCGCCCTCGCCGTGGATCGGCCCGCCCCGGGAACGATGGAAGCCGACGTGTTCGCGCCGGCGCAGCCGCCCCGGCCCTGGCGGCCGACGGCGGCCGACCCGGCGGCTCCGACGCGCGCCGGGGCGCCGGAGCCGC
>JBOHXF010000491.1:0-11886 GCA_050737455.1 Opitutaceae bacterium
ACTCAGGAGGTGGGAGGCGCTGCTCGGGGCGAGCGGCCCGGGCCCCACGGCCGGCGGACCCGACTCCGGCGCCGAAGAGTCCGACACCGCGACCGGGAACCGCGGGGTCGTCATCTGATCCCGGCTCGACGGGTCCAGCTCGTTCTCCTTATCGGCGCCCCCATCTCGCCGGGACCTGCCGGCCCCGAATTGACGTTCCCCGCCGATTTCCCGAACCTCCGGCTTCGCCCACCATGCCGTCGCTTCGTTCCGCCCCCGCCGGCGGCGCCTTCCGGCGCCGGTTCACCGAATACGGGGGCCTGTTTTACGACGAGTTCTCCCTCGATTCGGCGTGGCTGCGCGAGACCGCGCGGATCCGACTGCCCCCGCTCGTCGGCTGCGACGCCCTGCTCCTCGGCGGCGAATACGCGCCGCACCCGGCTGCGCGCGGACTGGAAGCGGGCCCCCCCGGGCTCGTCGTCAAGGTCAACGGCCGGCCGGCCGGCCGGCTGCGCGAACCCGTGCCGGGGCTCTGGGGGGTGCGGGTGCCCCTTCCCCCCCAGGCCGGAGAACGGGACACGGTCCTGGACCTGGCCCTCACGGGAACCGGGTGGTCGAATTTCCTCGCGTGGATTGGCCGGGTCTCCCGTCTGGGCCCGCTCCAGCGGTACCGGCGGCAGAATAAGAACCGGCAGCTCCGGATCCGCACGGTGTCGACCGACGACGGCGAGATCATCTACGACTTCTCGCAGCGGGACGGGCCCTTTTCCCGGGCGTTCGCGCGCCGTCACGCGCGGCTGGGACTCAACATCGTCGGGTTCCTCACCGCCGATCTCGGCGTCGGCGAATCGGCGCGCTGCATGGTCCGGGCGGCCGACGCCGCCGGCCTGCCCTCGGCCCTGGTTCCGCTGAAGCTCCACTGCCGCAATCCCCTCGGTGATCCGACCTATTCGGCCAGGCTCCAGGAGGCGAATCCCCACGGCGTGAACGTGATCCACGTCGATCCTCCGGCCGCGCGGGACATCGACCACCACCACGGCGCCGGCTTCCGGCGGGGGAAGTACAACGTCGGCTATTTCGCGTGGGAGCTGCCGGAGTTTCCGGACGCGTGGCTCTCCAGCCTGGATCACTTCGACGAGATCTGGTGCCCCAGCGAATTTGTGCGGATGGCGATCGCGCCCAAGTCGCCGCTCCCGGTCCTGACGATGCCGCATGCGATCGCATTCGACGGGCCGGCGGCGGGTTCCGCCGAGCTCCGTGCCAGCTTCGGGCTCCCGCCGGACCGCTTCCTGTTCCTCACCCTTTTCGACCTCAATTCTTACTCGGAGCGGAAGAATCCCGGCGCCGCGCTGGAGGCTTTCCGGCGCTCGGGCCTCGGCGCAGGGGGAGGCGCCGGCCTGGTCGTCAAGGTGCACAATGTCGGCGCGAACCCGGGCGACTTGGCCCGCCTCGAAGCGGCCGCGAGGGAGATCCCCGGCGTCGTGCTGCTCACCGAAACGCTGAGCCGGACGGACATCTACGCCCTCGAAGCGGCGTGCGACGCCTTGATTTCGCTGCACCGCTCGGAGGGGTTCGGACTCGTGGTCGCCGAATGTATGCGCCTCGGAAAGCCGGCGATCGCCACGGATTGGTCCGCCACCGCGGAATACCTGAACGGGGACAACGGCTGCCCCGTCCGTTCCCGGCCGATCGTCCTGGACAGAAGCCACGGGCCGTACGCCCGGGGCTCGACCTGGGCCGAGCCCGACCCCGCCCACGCGGCCGAATACATGCGCCGTCTAGCCGGCGACCCGCCGCTGGCGGAGCGCCTGGGCGCCGCCGCCCGCGCGACGATCGAAGCGCGGTTCGCCCCGGAGATCGTGGGAACCCTCTACCGCCGGCGGCTCGAGGCCATCGCTACGTTCTAGTCAACCCGGCGGCCGGCGCAGGCGGAGCTTCAGGTTGCGGAGGCTGAACGTCAGCGGCCGCGCGTCCACGGCGCTCGCCCGGATCGGCGGCTGGTCCGTTTCGAAGCGCCAGGTCGTGTCGCCGGGCGGCAGGCGCACGCCGGCAATCCTGATCTCGCGCAGGCGCCCGCCTTCGACTTTCCCCCGCCAAAGGATGCCGGTTCCCGCACACACCTCCAGGGTGCGCCGGTCGTTCGCCCGCAGCCCGAACGAAATATCGGCGAGGACAGGGAACGGATGAGGATTGCGGAAGGTGACATCGCCATCGCCGCGGCACCAGCGCCAATACTCGAGCCAGGACTTCTCCGGCGGATACCAGCCCGAATCGAAGATCGCCTCGACGATCCGCCCCGTCCCGGGCTCGATGCGGAGCGCCCGCGGCCCCGAGACGGTGTAGCTTTCCCGGCCCGGCGGCCTCAGTACGCCCCGAGAGATGAAAACGGAAAGATTGCCCGCGATCAGGACGAGCAGCCAGACCCGGCCCCGGGGCACGATCAGGTTGAACGCGAGTGTCAGGGGCAGCAGCACCCGCGCGGCCGCCCCCGGATAGCCCTCCCATACGGCCGGCCCGAGCACGACCATGAGCAAGGCGTAGACGGCGCCAAGGCGCCACCACCGATCGGACCAGCGGGGGCGTAGCGCGAAGAAAAGCAACTGGACGCTCAGCGCGATCAGGACAAGAAGATCGCCCCGGGCGATCGCGTCGAATCCGTGAATCCGCCAATGGCTCGAAAGCTCCCGCCATTTTCCCGCATATCCGGCAAAGGGCCATGAGAAATTGCGCGCCCCCATCTCGCCTGACCCGCCCATCCTGTGGGTCAGCCAGGCGACCCAGAGCGCGAGCGGGAGCGCGGCGAGCGCGATCCGGCCGAAAGCCCGGAGCGCTTCCCGCCGGCCGGCGCCCCGGTCCGGCAACCAGGCCACGGCTGCGAGGAGGTTGGTCTCCTTGCCGAGGCCGGACAACCCGAGAACGGCGGTGGCCCAGCCCGCGCGGCCGCTCTCCAGGAGAGCCATGGCCGCCGCGATCAGGAGCAGGCTCGGGCCGTCGACCAGGGCTCCGCGCACGCTGCAGCAGAGCCCGAACGAAAACAGGATCGCGGCCCAGCGCGCCCAGTTTTCCAGTCGGTTGGGCGGAAGCCACCGCCACAGCAGGATGCCCAGCAAAAACCAGGCGACGATATTCTGAAAGGCATAGATCTGCATCGCCAGGACAGGTCGGCCTCCGGCCAGGAGCCACGCAGTCCAGCAGAAGAGGATGCGCCGGGCCCGGTACGGCAGACTGTCCACCGCCCGCCGCAGGACGGGATCGTCGAGCCGGGGCCGCATCGCGATCTGCGCGTAGTACTGGGCGTCGTACCCGCTCGAGTCGGGGATCTCGTAATGGTTGACCGCACGGACCTCCGGAATGAACCGCGCCCGTTCCCGCGCGCCGAATTCGATAAGATAGGTGAATCCTTTCCCGGGAAGATAGAACTGGGAGCAAATCCAGGCGAACAGGACAAACGAAGCGGCGCAGGCAAACGCGGGCAGAGCGGCGGCGCGGCCCGAAAAAAGCGGTTTGAGCTTGAACACCAGCCGTGAACACCATTTCGGTCCTCCTTTTGAAGCAAGGACAACCTCACGACTCGGACGCCGCCGGGCGCCGCCCATTTCCCACCCGGTTCGCGTGGCCGCTCGCGCTCCTGCTGGCGGCGGCGTACCTGTTCCTGGTGATCCGGCATGTGGATGCCTGCGCGGGCGGCGCGGATTCCTCGGGCTATATGAATCACGCCCTCGTCCTGGGCTCCGGCCGCCACCATGTGCCGTCGCGTTCGATCCCAGGCGCGGGCCGTCCCACCGGCTACACGTACTGCCCCCTGGGGTTCAGGCCGTCGACGGGCGGCACGCTCGTCCCCACCTATCCGGTGGGGACCTCGCTCTTCATCCTGGCCGCGAAGGAGGCGGTCGGCTGGACGCACGCATTCGACCTCGTCATCGTGCTTCATGCCGCTGCGGGGCTCCTCCTCGTCTTTCTCTTGGGGCGCCGCCTGGGTTTCGATGCGGCCTGGTCCGGCGCGGCCGTAGCCGTGACGGCGGCAAGTCCCCTCTACCTGGCCTACGCGCTTCAGGGCATGAGTGATCTTCCGGCGATGGTCTGGTGCGCCGCGCTCGCGCTGCTCGTGTGGCACGCGCGCGGCCGCCCCGGCTGGGCGATTGCCGCCGGGGCCGCGTTCTCGGTGGCCGTGCTGATCCGGCCCACCGACGCGCTCATGCTGGTGCCCGTCGCCGCCGCATGGTGGCCCGCCCCAGGAGAGGGCTTTGGCGTCCGCGCCGGCGCCCGCCGGGCGCTGCTTTTCGTCCTCGGGGGATTGCCGGGAGCAGCGTTCTTCTGCTTCGATAATCTCCGGTCGTACGGCGCGGCGCTCACGACCGGGTACGGCGACATCGCCTCTCTTTTCCAGGCGGGCGTCGCCCGTGAAACGCTCGCGCACTACGCACATTGGCTGCCCGTGCTGTTCACGCCCGTCGTCTGGCTCTGCGTGGCGCTTCCGTTCGCCGCCGCCCGCTCGCGGATCGCCGCGTTCCTCCTCTCCTGGATCGCCGCGTTCCTGGGCTTTTACCTGTGTTACTCTCCCACGCACGAGACGTGGTGGTACCTCCGGTTCGTGCTGCCCGCCGCACCGGCCCTGGTCTTCGGCGGACTATGGATGCTGCGCGCGGCCTTCGCTCGCATCCGCCCGCGCCGTGCGGCCGCCGCGGCTTTCGCGGTGCTCCTGCTGGCGGCCCTCGCCGAGCAGGCGCGCTGGTGCCGCAAGCTCGACGTTCTCCAGACGGGTATCGCCGAAGACGTCTATCCCCGGACGATGGCCTGGATCGGGGAGCACGCGCCCGCCCGCTCGATCCTCATCGCGATGCAGACCAGCGGCGCCGCCTTTTTTTACACCCGCGACACGGTGGTGCGCTGGGATCAATTGAAACCGCCGGATTTTCGCAGGATCGTCGTCCAGGCGTCCAAGCAGGGCCGCCCGATCTACGCGCCGCTTTTCCCGTGGGAAAAGGCGTCCGCGCTCGGCCGTCGCATGCCGGGCCGGTGGATCGCCGCAGCCCGGGTCGGGGTCGTGACCATCTGGCGCTGGGCGGGTGCGGAACCGGCCCGAACCTCCTGAAATGACGCGGTTCCTGCTGGACCTGAGCCATACGTCCCATACCGAGGCCCGAACCGGCGTCCAGCGTGTCGCCCGGGAGCTCCGACGGGCTCTGGACGGCGAAGCCGTGCCCGTCGTCTTCGATCCGTACGAACGGGCCTGGAGGCGCCTCGATGGGGAAGAGCGTCGGCGCCTCGCTTCCCGCGGGGCTTCGGCCCGCCGCGGCGCCCGTTGGTCCTGGCGGCAGGCCTGCCGCGGACGCGTCAAACGCCTGCTTCGAGGCCAAGGGTCCACCCAATCCGCCGTGGGCTCCGAACCGATCGCGGGAGCCGGAGGCCTCATTGTCCCGGAGATCTTTTCGCCGCGGGTGGCGGCCGCGCTGCTCGGATTGAGGAGCCGGCTCGCCGGGCCGACGGTGGCCCTGTTCCATGACGCGATCCCGCTGCAACGTCCCGAAATGTCGCCGGCTTCGATCGTCGCGCGGTTTCCGGCTTACCTTCGGGAGCTCGAGCGCTTTGACGGCATCGCGGCAATTTCGGAGGAGTCGCGCGAGGCGCTCCTCGCCTACTGGGATTGGCTCGGGGTCCGCGGACCTCCCGTCACCGCGATTCCGCTCGGAATCCCCACCGCGCCCTCCCCGCCGCCTCCGCCGGCGGAGCCCGGCCGGTCGCCCGGCCTCCTCTGCGTATCGACGCTCGAAGGACGGAAAAACCACCTCGCTCTGCTCGACGCCTGCGAGTCGCTGTGGCGGCGGGGCGTGCGCTTCCACGTCCGCCTGGTGGGCCTTGCCCGGCCGGAAACCGCGGCGCCCGCGCTGCGGCGGATCGACGAGCTTCGCCGCGCCGGCCGGCCCCTCCGGTACGACGGACCGGTCGACGACCGTCGCCTCGAGTCGGCCTACGCCGAGGCCGATTTCACGGTCTATCCGTCCATCCAGGAGGGCTTCGGCCTGCCGGTCGCCGAGAGCCTCGCCAGGGGCCGGCCGTGCGTGTGCTCCGGCTCCGGCGCGCTGGGCGAGATCGCCCGGGAAGGCGGATGCCTCATGTTGGCGGCCCTCGACGCGGGCGCGATCGCGGCGGCCTGTGAGCGGCTGATCCTGGACGGGGACGAGCGAGCGCGCCTGGCCGCGGAGGCCCGCGGGCGCCGATTTCGGACGCCTTCCGAGCACGCCCGCGAGCTTCTGGCGTGGACGAAAGCGTTGCCAATCGGCCCGCGCTGAGGAAGGCTACGGCGACACCATGCCGCTTTCCTTATTCGCGCAGCACAAGAAGGCGATCCTCGTGCGTTGCCGGGACGACTACGCGACGAAGATGCGGCACAAGTACTCGCCCTGGTACCACACGATGGAGGCGCAAAGCGGGGCCGCCGTCCGCCTGGACGGGCGCGATCTGATCATGCTTTCCAGCAACGACTACCTGGGGCTCGCGTACCACCCCAAGGTCATCGAGGCCTCGCGGACGGCGACCCTCAAATGGGGCACGAGCACCAACGGCGCGCGGATATCGAACGGCTCGCGGACGTTCCACCGCGAACTGGAGGAAAAGCTCGCCTCGTTTCTGGGACGCGAAGCCTGCCACGTCCACGCGGCCGGGTACCTCTCGTGCATGTCCGCGGTCGCCTCGTTCGCCCAGAAGGGCGACACGATCTTCGCCGACAAGAACATCCATTCGTGCCTGTGGGATGGCATCCGGCTGACGATGGGCGCCGTGGAGCGTTTCTCGCACAACAGTCCCGACGACCTGCGGGAGGTCATCGCGGCCTCGAACCCCTCGGCGCCGCGCCTGCTCGTCCTGGAGGGGGTGTACTCGATGGAAGGCCATATCGCGCGCCTCGCGGAATTCGCGGACATCGCCGAGGAGAACGGCTGCTTCACGGTCGTGGACGACGCGCACGGCTTCGGCGTCCTCGGCCGCCAGGGCCGGGGCACGGTCGATCATTTCGGCCTTGGAGACCGCGTGGAGGTGGTCTGCGGCAGCCTTTCCAAATCCCTTGCGAGCACGGGGGGATTCGTGGCCGCGTCCCGGGAGATCGTCGAATACCTCCGCACCCATTCGAAGCAGACGATCTTCAGCGCGGCGCTGAGCCCGGCCCAGGCCGCCGCCGCCCAGGCCTCGCTGGAGATCATGCAGGACGAGCCCGAGCACCTCGATCGGCTCTGGGCCAACACGCGGAAATACCGCGCGATCCTGAAGACGCTCGGACTCGACACCTGGGGAAGCGAAACCCCCGCGGTTCCGATCGTCCTCGGTTCGAAGGAGCGCGTCTATCAGTTCTGGCGGACGCTGATGGACCAGGGCGTCTTCACCGTGCTCTCCATCGCGCCGGCGGTGCCCGCCGGCAAGGATCTCATCCGCACGGCCGTTTCCGCAACGCACACCGACACCCAGATCGAGCGCATCGGCGACGCGATGGCGTACGCGCTAAAGCGCCTGTAAGGGACCACGGCACGCCCCAAGCGCTTTCCTCTATCAAGCGCGATCCATCGGCTGCGTCGAAATCCATCCGCGACGCGGAAAATCCCCTCGACGATTTTCCGCCTTCAACCCCGGCAAATTGGACACTTACGTTTAGGTTGACGCGGCCCCCAAGGCCTCCGCCACGGACCGCGCCGCTTCCGCCCAGGTCGGCAGAGGACGGCGGGCCGCCTCATCCGCCAGACGAGGGCGAAGGCCGGGTTCCGCAAGCACCCGGCGGAGGGCGGCCGTCCACGCCGGGATGTCTCCTTCGGGGACGCAAAGGCATCCGCCCCCGGCGGCGCTCTCCAAGAGAGGCGGCAGATCCGAGCAGAGGCAGGGAACCCCATGCCAGAGCGATTCGAGCAGAGGCAGGCCGCAGCCTTCCGCCCGGCTGGGGACGAGCGTCGCGAAAGCTCGGCGATACGCGGACGCCAGCTCGCCGTCAGTCAGGGGGCCGCGAAATCGAACCGGCTTGCCGGCGCGGGCGAGCGCGCGAATCCGGCGCGCGATCGGCTTTCCGAAATGCGGGTTCACCCGGCCGGCGAACTGCAGCTCGAAGCGGACGCCCTCGGCCCAAAGCGCCTCGGCGACCTCAAGCAGCAGCAGGGGATTCTTTCTCGGCTCCAGGATGCCAACCGACAGGAGCACGGGGGCTGAGGCCGGCGGCTTCGGCTCGGCCGGGTCAACCGGCGCCATCTCCCGGGCGCCCCCGGTCCGCCGGGGCGGCCGGCGCTCGCCGCCCGAGAAATCCGCGCCGAGAGCCAGCCGTTCCACCGCGGGCCCCGGCAGGCGCGACTGCCATCGCCAGAATCCCAGCAGGTCCAAGCGGCTGGCGTCCGAGACCGCCAGGATGAGGTCGAAGCGATGGAGCAGGGTCAGGTAGGCCGGATGCCGCGCGACGCTTCTCGGCCAGGTGATGCTCGGGTGCTTCAGCGGAATCGCGTCGTGGAAGATGCCGGCAAGCCGGCAGGCACGGCGCTCGACGAACTCGGTGAATCCGGGCCGTTCGGCCGGAGAAAAGACTTCGGCGGTGAGGTACCAGTCACCGGGTGCGGGAGCGAACCGTCCTTTCCGCAGTTCCCGCCACTCGCAGGGCCTCGCCGAGGAGCCCAGCTCCTCGCGCAAGCGCGAAGTGACGCGGGTCAGCCCCGAGACATGGCGCGCCGGCCCCGTCCGGGTCACGTCGAGCCAGATCATGACGGGGAGCCCGGGCCGAATGCCACAGGATCGGCCCCGGAGGGAGGCGGCGGTGGGGAAACGCCCATGGCCCTTTCGAATTCTGCCTTGAGCCGGGCGGCATTCCGATGGGCGTCGAAGTTTTCCTCCACCCAAGCGTGGGCCGCGGCGCGCAGGGCTTCGGCGAACGCGTCGTCGCCCGCGAGCCGCCGAAGAGCCGCCACCCAGACCGGTGGATCCTCGGGCGAGGCCGCAATCCCGTTGATCCCATCGGCGACGGCCTCCGCCGCGCCCCCGGCGGGCGAGGCGATCACGACGACGCCTGCGGCCATCGCCTCCGCGATCACGTTGGGCAGGCCATCCCGGTCGCCGCTCGGCGCGACCACGCCGGTGTGCAGGAGCACGTCCGCTCCGGCGAGCTCGGTCCACACCTCCGGCTGGCGGAGCGCGCCGGTGAAGGTCACCTCGGTCGACACGCCCAGTCGGGCGGCAAGCCGCTCCAATTCCCCTCGGAGCGGCCCGTCGCCGACGATCCGGGCCGCAAAGGGCACTCCGGCCGCGCGCAAGGCGGCATAGATGCGGAGCTGGCGGTCGACGCCCTTTTTCTCCACGAGCCGCGCGACGCTGAGAAGCCGGAGGGGCGAACGGGAGGCGCGCAGAGGCTTCATCGCCGGGATCCGCTCCAGGCCGCGCCGGATGCGGACGATTCCAGCAGCCGGAACGCCGCGTTCGATGAGCGCGCGCCGGGCCAGGTCCGTCGAGGTGTGCACGAACGCGGCGTCCGCGAGCTTCTCGCGAAGCCACCAGTCTCCGCCGTGCTCGAAGATGTCGTACGCGTGGGCGGCCGCGCTGAAGCGGTGCCCGTCCGCCCGCCAGAGGATCCATGCGGCGGTGGCGGGCGCGCCCGCCCAAGGAGCGTGAACGAGCGCCGGCGGGTCGCGCCGGAACCGCCGGGCCTGGACGCAGGCGAAGCCCGCCCCGAGCAGGTTTTCCCAAAAATTGATCCAGGAAGGCGGCCGGCGGCGGAAGAGCCCCCTGAGCAATTCCCGGACAAGGCCGGGGCGGCGGCACGCCTCCGCCGGCAGCACCCAAACGAGCGCCACGAGCCGCCACAGCCGGAAACGCTCCACCGGCATTCCGCGAAACGACGCCTTTCCGCCCCACATCGAATAAAGCCGGAGCGGCACCCCGGCCGCGCGCAGCGCGGCGATCTCGCGCTGGAGAAAGCTCTCCGTCTCTTTCGGAAAGGTGGTGAACAGGTAGGCGACGGCCGGACGCTCGGAGGTCATCCCCGTCGCCCGTTCACTTGGCCGGTCCCCAGCGCCGCGTGAACGGATAGTAAATGAAGAGCGGGCGGCCGATCACCGCCGCGGCGGGCACAAAGCCCCAGTAGCGGCTGTCCGCGCTGTCGGAGGAATTATCGCCCATTGCGAAATACGACTCCGGCGGCACCTTGACCGTGCTTCCGGGCGGCAGGTACGTCATGCCCGGGATGTCGGTGTAGCCCGTAAAGGGGGGCACCCGGTGGTTGTTGAGGGCGAAGGCCTCCGCGCCGGTGATGGGCTTCCCGTTGCGATAGAGCACCGGCGGATGCACCGCGATCGTGTCCCCGGGGACTCCGACCAGCCGCTTGATGTAGAAATCCTGATCACCGATGGTCGGGATGATGTCGGTCCGGAACACAAAGCCCTGGCCCGGCTTGGGCCGCACGAAGTGATAGCTGAACCGGTCGACGAAAAGCTGGTCGCCGGTCAGCAGGTCGAACCGGATCACCGGCTGGCCGGCTCGAACCGTGCGCCCGATGGGGATGCGATAGGCAGGATGGCCGGAAACCAGACCCTCGTCGAGCGCGCGGCCCGCCTGCGCGGCCCGGTCGATCTCGGCGTAAAAGGCCCGGCGGCCGCCGAAGTATGTGTCGGCGACGATGTCGTCCATCCCGCTGAAATCCTCGGGCACGGTGATCGTCACCGGCCGGTCGCCGACGTAAAAGCGGTACTCGCGCAAGTCGGTCGGAAAGATCAGCCATTTGCGGCCCTCGGTCTTGGAATAGGCGAGCCCGTATTGGGGCCAGAACGGGACCGAGATTTCACCGTCGACCGGCGCGTCGGCCTCGTGGCGGACGGCTCCCAGCGTCACGAAACGGAAGAAGCGGACCAACAGCCCGGGCTCCGCCCGGGTCAGCGCACCGGTTTCGGCCGGCTCGGAGCCTCGCGGCCAGAGCGGATGCTCGGAGGTCATCCCGTAATAGCTCGGCCACATTGAATTGGTCGGGATCTTGAACGGCTGGACGAAGTACGCGCGGATCCCGAGGATCACGATGGCCGCGACGAGGAAAAACTCCACGTTCTCCGTCAGGGAGGATTTGGGGTACACCGCTCCGCCGGCGCGGCGAAGCGCCGCCTCCAGCCCCTCGATGCCGAGCTTGAGCTTTCCCGCGTCCGCCCGCGCGCGCAGGTCGCGCCGCAGCTCGTCCCGGCGCCCGTTCAGAGCGGACGACTCGGCGGCGCTCAACCGGTCCCGCCGCAGGGCCGACACCTTGCCCGCGAGGTCGAGCCAGTTGGCGGCGTTGCGCCGCATTTTCCGTTCCTGGGAGTCGAGGAGGCCGAACACGAGGGAGGGACTAGCGGTTCTTGAGGACCTGGATGAAGGCGTCCGAAGGGATCGAGACGCGCCCGAACTGCTTCATCTTTTTCTTCCCCTCCTTCTGCTTCTCCAAAAGCTTGCGCTTGCGGGAGATGTCGCCGCCGTAGCATTTCGCGGTGACGTCCTTGCGCAGTTCGCGGACGTTCGCCCGCGCGATGATCTTCCCGCCGATGGCTGCCTGGATCGCGATCCGGAACATCTGGGGGGGAATGATTTCCCCCAGCCGTTCGCAAAGGTCCCGGCCGCGGCCTTCCGCCTTGTCGCGATGCACGATGGTGGCGAATGCGTCGACAGGATCGCCGTTGACCAGGATCTCCATCTTCACGAGGTCCGCCGGACGGTACTCGCCCAATTCGTAATCCATCGAGCCATAGCCGTGGGTGATGCTCTTGAGCCTGTCGTTGAAATCAACGAGAATCTCGTTGAGCGGCAGCATCGCGACAAGCATGACGCGCGTCGGGTCGAGCGTCTCGGTGTGGTCGACGACCCCGCGCTTTTCCATGATCAGGGCCAGGATGTCGCCCATCGCGCCGTTTGGGATATGGAGCGACGCCTTGATCG
>JBOHXF010000492.1:0-3040 GCA_050737455.1 Opitutaceae bacterium
TGCCTGCGGTCCGGCCTATGGGGCACAAACGATCTCTGGGGCCGGGTGCAGAGCTACAAGCCGAATCGACCCGCTCGCCCCTGATTTCCCGCTTATCCCACTTTTCGGGTTCATGAATATCCAGAAACTCACGATCACGGCCCAGGCGCTGATGGCCGACCACAAAGGGCTGCTCGCCATGGACGAAAGCACCTCCACCTGCAACCGGCGCTTCGCCCAATGCGGCATCTCCCAGGATCCCGAGGCGCGGCGAAGATATCGCGAGCTGATCGTGACCGCGCCGGGCCTGGCCGAATCGATCTCCGGGGCGATCCTCTTCGACGAGACGTTGCGCCAGCGGCTCAGCGGGGGGCTGCCGTTCGCCGAGGCGCTCACGCGGGCCGGGATTGTCCCCGGCATCAAGGTGGATCTCGGGGCGAAGGACCTCGCGGGGTTTCCCTCGGAAAAGGTGACCGAGGGGCTCGACGGCCTGCGCGGCCGCCTCGACGAGTACGCCCGAATGGGCGCGCGCTTTGCGAAGTGGCGTGCGGTGATCGCGATCGGCGAGGAAACACCGACCGCCGTCTGCCTCGACGCGAACGCGCACGCGCTGGCGCGTTATGCGGCGCTTTGCCAAGAGGCCGCCCTCGTGCCGATCGTCGAGCCGGAGGTGCTCATGGACGGCGGCCACACGATCGAGCGATGCGAGGCGGCCACCCGCGACGCTCTTCGGGCCCTGTTCGGCGAGCTCGCCCGGCACCGGGTCGATCTGCGCGGGCTTATTCTGAAGCCGGCGATGGTCGTTCCGGGCAAGGATGGCTCGCGGCCGGCCGACCTCGCGGAAGTCGCGAAGCGGACCGTCGGGGCGTTTCTGGACACCGTGCCCGCGTCCGTCCCCGGCATCGCGTTCCTGTCCGGCGGCCAGTCGGGCGAAATGGCCTGCGCCCGGCTGAATGCGATGAACGCCGATTTCAAGGGACGGATGCCCTGGGCGCTCACGTTCTCCTTTTCCCGGGCGATCCAGCATCCCGCCCTGGAGATTTGGGCGGGCAAAGACGTCAACACGAAGGCGGCCCAGGAGGCGTTGGTGCACCGGGCGCGGTGCAGCCGCGCGGCGCGGCAGGGGCGCTACGACCCCTCGATGGAGGGCGCCGCTCCGATCCGTACGCCGGGCGACAGGCCGCTGGCTAACCAGCGCGGGTGAATCCGCGCCGGCTTTGGCGGATATTCGACTCCCCGAACCTCCGGCTCCGCGCGCATCGGCTATCCCAGCGGATAGCGGAGGGACGATGCCGCCATGAAAGCCCTTGGTCCTGGGCGGATCCCGACGGGCCTTCCGTTTTTCCTTTGGCGGGCTTATCTGCCGCAAATGGCCGGGATCCAGGCCCCTTCGCCTTCGGCCGATTTTTGCGGGCAAGGGGGGCTCAGGACAGGACTCGAAGCCTCGTTCCGGCCTGCCGGCGCTCAAAGCGGCTCATACCGCACATTTCCACTTTCGAGCATAGGAGTCCGGTATAGGAGTGAATTCAGGCGCTTTCGAGGGCCACGGTGGCGGAAAGCTTCCGCGTTCGTCCCCGACTCCCGGCGCTTGGGAAGATTCGGAGCGAAAGCGGCCTGCCGGTGGCTTCGACGTATCGGGTGATCGTCGAAAGGCGGACGTCTTCGCCGTGGTTTTCCAGCCGGGAAAGAGCCGCCTTCTGCATTTTGATCCGCTTGGCGAATTCGCCGAGGGACATGCCTGACTTTTCCCGGTGCTCGGCCAGAAGCATGCCGATGGCGTACCGGCGATATTTGTCTTCAAAGGCTGTCCACGCCTTCGGATTGCGGCGCTTGCGGTCGCGGATGAACTTTTCGATGTCGCTCATATTTCTTTCGGGTTATTCGGGTTCTCTTCCAAATTCTGCGCCTTGCGTTTTAGATGGTCTTTACGCCGGGCCTCGGCCAATTCGAGATCCTGGTCCTTCAGGTCCATCGACTTCTTGGCCAGCCCGTGTACGGCGATAACGATCGCCCCGCCCTCGATGAAGGAGAGGAGGCGGTACTGCTCTTTTCCGTGGCGGACTTTGATCTCCCAGATGTGGTTCGTAACTTTCTCGAAGAATTTCTTCGGCACAACAGGATTGGGATACTCTTCAAAGAACCGGACTCCAATCGCGATCGATTGGGCGTGGTCGTCGTCGAGTTTGTTCAGCCATTCGGCGACCGGTTTGGAGCCGTTCACCGTCTGGTAGAATATGACCACGCGGTATTTCTTGCGGCGCTCCGGCATTTTCGTTAACTTAATTGTTAACGACCGGATGTCAATGCCGGTCCTGCCAGATCGAGTGGCAAATTTGCGGATTAGTCGTTTGCGACCCGCCCGCGAATGGCGATACGGTACACGAGAGCAGTATAGGAGTGGCCCTATTGGCCCGTCCGCCTCCGATGCTCGCCCGGTTTCGCCCGCTGGGCTACGGCATGGCACGCATCGCATTGCGATGCGTGGTGCTCAGGACAGGACTCGAACCTGCACGCCTTACGGCACACGCCCCTCAAACGTGTGTGTCTACCAATTCCACCACCTGAGCGTTTCCCGAAGGGGAACGGGCACTAAGACGCAGCGGGTGGGGGTTGTCCAGCCCTGAAAATGCGCCCCGGGAAATGCGGGGATGAATCCGCAATGCGCCCCTCACGGGGAAGTTGCCGACGGGAGGCTCGCCGTCTACCACGGTGCGAAATTCGCGACGCTTGACCGGCTGATCGGCCCCCGGGGCTGCACCCGGGGGCGCCTCCGCCCTGGTTCTCGCGCCAACGGAATGGTGGGATCGGACCCGGACGGATCCGAAGCCGCGGGTCATGCAAGCGCCGCCGGATGGGTGAATTGCCGGGCCACGGCGGAAAGGTCGCGGTCGCCGTCGCCATGATCGATCGCGCCGCGGAAGATCGCGAACGCAGCGTCGGCGGTGCGGAGACGGAAGCCATGGGCCGAGCCCTCCTGCTGAGCATAGGCCAGATCCTTGGCCATCAGATGCAGAGGGAAATAACGAGTCTCGTCGGCGTTCTTAATGCGGTTGTATACGGC
>JBOHXF010000493.1:0-9808 GCA_050737455.1 Opitutaceae bacterium
CGTGTTCACTGTCCTCAATTTCAAGGTTTCCGCAAAGAGCACCGCCAGGCGCTATACCCAGGTGTTCGACTCGCATGGGCGTCGGCTCGTCGTGGATGTCCTCATGAAACCGGACGAGTGACCCCGCCGCCTCCATGAATCATAAAATCCTCACCGTGGACGATTCCCGGACCGTCCGCATCATCGTTCGGAAGGCGTTTCGGCCCTTCGACTGCACGATCGTCGAAGCCGCCCACGGCGCCGAGGGGCTCGCGATCGCCGCACGGGAGTCGCCGGCGCTCATCCTTCTGGACGTGACGATGCCCGGGATGGACGGCATCGAAATGCTCTGCCAGCTCAAGGCCAACCCGGTCCTCGCCCCGATCCCGGTAATCATGCTCACCGCCGAGGGCTCGCAGGAGCAGATTCAACGCGCGCTCCACACGGGAGCGCGCGATTACATTCCCAAGCCGTTCAAGGAGGATTTGCTGATCGAGCGCGTCCGCAACGTGATCGAGCTTTCCCAAGGTTCCGCGCCCGCGACTCTCGCGCCCGCGACCGCCTGAAGCGCGCCGCGCCGCACAAGGTCGCGATCGATCCGCCCCCGGAGCCAGCCCAGGTTCGGCCGGTGAGAGTACGCGCGGTAAGTGTGGAAAAGCGGCAGATAGGGGAAGACGTACGCATACCCGTCGTTCACCGCGATCAGCCTCCCATTCAGATCCGCCAACGGCCCTCCGCTGTCACCCTCGTGCACCGGGGTCGTGTGCAAAATCGTGATCCGGCCGCCCGGTGGCGGACCGCGGTCCGGGGCCCGCTTGATGACCCCGCCCAGAATCGTCACGGATAGATCGCTCTCCGGCCGCTTTTCGTCGCCGTAATCGAGACCCGCTGAAATCACACGCTCGCCCCGGCGCAGCCCGGCGGCCCAGGTGAAGGCGGCCGGCAGCGGGCAGTCCACGCAAAGCAGGGCGATGTCGGGTTCGCCCCGGCGGACGTCACCCCGCCAGACTACGCGCGCCGGACAGTCCCGCAGGACGGGCTCCCCATGGACGGCCGGCTCCAGCCAGCCGACATAGACGGGCCCTTTTGTCACGACGTGCGAAGCCGTCAGGAAATACCCCCGACGGTCGATCGCTGTTGCGGTGCCGATATTGAAGGTCTTTTCCAAGGAATAGCCCTGGAAGCGCAGACTGCCCCCGGGCATCTCCGCGATCCGGGTGAGCACGAGTCCCGCGCTGACGAACCCCACCCGGCGCTTGATGTAGTCCTCCAATTTCTCGGATCCCACCCGCGCGTTCGCGAACTCCCCGAAGGTCGCGCTCCGTTCGGCCGCAGTGGGCGCGAAATGGGCGCACCCGGACGGCAACGCCCAAAGCAGCAGAACCGCCAATCCTGGCAAGACCCGTCGAAGCATCGGAACGGCGGCAGTTTGCCGGTCCATGGCTGCGGCTGCAATCCCGGCGTGATGCGCAGTTCTTCCCATCCCGCCGCGCCGGGCTTGCCTCGGCCGACCGGCAATCGGCATAATGCCGACGATAACTCCCGTTCATGAAGACCCCCAATACGTCCTCCCCTTCGCGCGATCTCGCGGCGCTTGTCCTCAGAATCTCCCTGTCCGTGGTTCTTTTCGCCCATGGAGCGCAAAAGCTCCTCGGCTGGTTCGGTGGGTACGGATTCCACGGCACGATGCAGTTCTTCGAGGGGATGCATATCCCGGCCTTCCTCGGATTGATCGCCATCCTGGTCGAGTTCTTCGCTCCGCTGTTCCTGTTCGTCGGGCTCTTCACGCGGTTGGCAGCCTTCGTCATGGGTGTCGACATGCTCGTGGCGCTGCTAACTGTGCACATCCACAATGGGTTCTACATGAACTGGGGGAGTGTCCCGCACCAGGGCGAAGGCTATGAATTCCACCTTCTATTCATCGGGATTGCGGTGGCGCTGATCCTCCTCGGTGGCGGCCGATTCGCGATTGACCGCGCGCTGTGCAAAGGAAAGGCCGAAACGGAGCCGGCGTAACCCGCCCGATCGCGGGGCTTGGAATAAACGCATTCCTGGGGCATCTTATGAGCATGAACCTTCTCGCCCGCTCGTCTTTTGGACGCAGTTCGGTGGTCATACTGATTTCCCTGTTCGCCGTCTCGGTCGCGTGCGCGGCGGAGGGCGCGATGTCGGCGCCGGACCGTACCCCGGCTCCCGCATGGGCCCTGCCGGATCTTCAAGGCACGTCCGTGACCTCGAACCAATTTAAGGGCAAAGTGGTTGTCCTCGACTTCTGGGCGACTTGGTGCCCCCCGTGCCGGGCGGAGATCCCCGGACTCGAATCCCTTTACCGCCAGTACGCGGACAAGGGTCTCGTCATCGTGGGAATCTCCCTCGACCAGGACGGGCCGGCCAAGGTCAAGGCGTTCGTGAAGCAGCACGGTCTGACGTATCCGATCGTGATGGGCAACGAGCAGGTGTCCTCCAATTACGGAGGGATCGACGCAATCCCGACGACATTTGTCATCAACCGGAAGGGCGCCATCGCCGCCATGCACGTGGGCTATACGGACCGCGACGTATTCGAAAAGGAGATCAAGCCGCTGCTTTGAGCCCGCTCCGGCTCACCGCGCGTGGGCGACGGCGTCCTGGGCGCTCAAGCCTTGCGCAAGCGCGCCCTCTTCGGCGCGTTCGATCAACTCGCTTCTGATGACGGCCAAAAGGCTGCGCTCGCGAATGTCGGTGGCCGTCATGTGCCCTTCGTGAGCCTGGAAAAGACCCAGGGCTCGATCAAGATGAGCGACGATGCGCCTCAGATCGGATTCGCTCATTTGGGTGGAAGCTGCAAAATGGGCTGCCATGCGGAGATACGGGCGGAAACCATTCCACAATCTAGCAACCCCTGTGGCCGAATGCCCGGAAATGTTCCCCGGATGTCCCTATAACCGCCATCGAAGAAAGCCAGGTATCTGGGTTGGGCCATGGCACCTTAGTTCGAATGCAGCGCTTGCCCGGTGAAGTGCGCAATAAGCCGGAACAGGGGGATGAGGAGGAACCCCGGGATGCGCTTGAGCGTGGCGGGGCCTGACTTGGCCCAAGATGCCCGGCCGGATCACGGTAAGGTCGGCAAATGAAAGCCAGGGTTCCGGGTCAGCCCTCTTCGAGATCCTGAATGCAAAACGGGCCTTCGAGCATATGCAGCTCAACGTGCTTGCGGACCCGCTCGACCGCCATCGCCGTAAGCTTCGTGCCCGGAGCGACAATCGTCAGGCCGTCCTTCGTCCGAAACGCTGAAACGGCCGCTTGGTTGGGCCGCAGTTCGCTGGCCGGAACGAGCCTCGTTTTCCCGGCGGCCGATAGCGGCGAGAAAATGTACTCGGGGAAGTGGCGGAAGCTCGCGGCGAGAAGCTCCGGGTCGTATTCGCCAGGACGGCGCTCCAGCTGCTGATGGGCTGCCGCTTTCGCGACGCCGTCGAGCTCGAGCCGGGCGCGGGCCGTGAAAATCTTCAGGATGCGGGCGCCGAGCGGGATGGCGCCCCCGTGGCGGTCGTCGCGCGGCGGCCCGGAACCGTCGTAACGCTTCTCCTGGTACCGAACCGCCTCGGCGACCCCGGCGAATCGGGGCACTGCATTCAACAGGCGCCAACCCACCTCCGGCACCTCGGCGAGGATGCCCTCTTCCTGCGCGGTCAGCTCCGCGTCCCGCGCGATCCGATGCTGCAGCGTGGCCGGCAGCGTGGCGGCGCCGATCCGCGCCAGGGCCGCCGCCATCTCCAGTTCCCAGGCGTTGGGCAACTCCATCGCCTGCGCGAACGTCCGGACCGTCTCGCGCAGGCGCTGGCTCAATTCGAAGGAGACCGGATCGACGGTCGAAACCACCTCGAGCAGGATCGCGATGCTGCCGCTCACGGTGCCTCGCAGCAGCTCCTCTTCCGCCGCCAGGACGGCGTGGTGCCGCAGCGCAGCCTCAACGGCCTCCTGGAGCTCCGGAATGCCGAAGGGCTTGATGAGAAGGCGAAACACCTGCCCCGTGTTGATCGCGTCGACGGCTGTCTCGGTGGTTCGGTCGCCGGTCATCATGATCCGAACGGTCGTCGGCGTGCGCGCGCCGCATTCGGCCAGAAGCTGGGCGCCATGGGCGTCCGGCAGGAACATGTCCGCGATGACGAGCGCGTACGGCGGACCGGCCCGCAGCCGGGCTCGCGCCTCCTCTCCCGTCGGGGCCGAGTCGACGGAGAATCGGGGCGCCAGGGTCGCGGAGACGGTGTTCAGCATGATCGGGTCGTCGTCGACGATCAGGATCCGGACGGTTTCGTTTTTCGCGGCTTCGGAGTCGGTGGCGGACATGCGAGGGGGGTGGTCCTGTAAATTTCGGGGAATTTCCGGGTTGATTCAAAGACAAAGCGGACGCCGGTTGGCGAGCCTGGATCGCGCCGCGATCCTGCGTCTTGCTTTTTTCCGGAGCGCGGGAATGTTTCCGGGTGGATCTCCGCCCAAAGCTCACGGGGTGGCTGCAAGACGCGCTTGCGATCGAGGAGGCGATGATTCGCATTCTCGGGCGCCACCTCGTGGCGGCCGCCCACTATCCCCAACTGGCCGAACGGCTGCGCCAACACCTCGCGGACACGCGTCGGCACGCCGAGCAGGTCCACGGCTGTCTGAAGGCCCTGGGCGGCTCGCGCTCGACGCTCGAGTCCGCCGCAGCCCGGGTGATGACGGCCCTCCAGACCGCGGCCGATCTCCTGCTCGCCGACCAGGTGCTCACGAACACGGCGGCCGAGGCCGGCCTCGAACATCTGGAGATAGCGACCTACTGCGCGATCGCGGCCGCCGCCGACCAAGCGGGCGAGCGGGAGACCGCGAAGACCATCCGGGAAATCATGGCCGAAGACCAGGCGATGGCCGACTGGCTGGCGGGGCACCTCCCGGTGCTGACGAGGCAATACCTGACTTGACCGTCCCCGACAAACCGTCCGATTGACTTGCCTACGCGCCGCCGTCCCCGGAGATTCCCGCGGGCTTGTACCGGGATACTCCGGCTTGCGCGGGAGATTGAGCCCTTCCCAGGGTTCGGTGCCTCAGGCCGGCAGCTCCGGACGGGAGGGCTCCGGCCAGTCGAGGTGGAAGAACTTGCCGCGGGGTCGGTCCACGCGCTCGTAGGTGTGCGCCCCGAAATAATCGCGCTGCGATTGAAGCAGGTTCGCAGGGAGGCGGGCGGAGCGGTAACCGTCGTAGTAGGCGAGGGCGGAACCGAACGTCGGGGCCGGCACGCCGCACTCGGCGGCGAGGGCCACCACCTTGCGCCAATTGGTCTGGGCGTTCCGGACCGTTCGGTTGAAGTAGGGGTCCAGCAGTAGATTGGCCAGGTCCGGCCGGCGGGCGTACGCCTCGGTGATCTTCTGGAGGAACGCGGCGCGGATGATGCAGCCGCCGCGCCAGATCCGGGCGATCTCGCCGAAGTCCAGCTTCCAGGAGTATTCGCGCTGCGCCTCGCGCATAAGCTGGAAGCCCTGGGCGTAGGAGCAGATCTTCGAGCAGTACAGGGCGTCGTGGATCGCTGCGACAAGCGCCCGCTTGCCGCCCTTGTATTTTTTCGACGGGCCCTTCAGCAGCTTCGAGGCGGCGACGCGCTCCTCCTTGAGGGCGGAGATGCAGCGCGCAAAGACAGCCTCGGCGACTGTCGGCGCCGGCACGCCCATGTCGAGCGCATTGGCGGAGGTCCACTTGCCCGTGCCCTTCTGCCCGGCCGTGTCGAGAACGACGTCGACGAATGGTTTGTTCGTGACCGGATCCTTCTGCCGCAGGATGTCGGTCGTGATCTGGATAAGGAAGCTGTCGAGGATGCCCCTGTTCCATTCGCCGAAGATTGCGGACATTTCGGCGGGCTTGAGGCCGAGGAGCCCGCGCAGGAGCGCGTAGGCCTCGCAGATCATCTGCATATCGCCGTATTCGATCCCGTTGTGGACCATCTTCACATAGTGGCCCGCGCCGTTTTCGCCGATGTAGGCCGTGCATGGAACCCCGCCCGTCACCGGCCGCCCGGGCTCCGCGCCCTCCAGGGGGCGGCCGCTCTTTGCATCCACCTTGGCCGCGATGGCCTGCCATATGGGCTTCAACTCCCGCCAGGCTTCGGGCGCGCCGCCGGGCATGAGGGACGGGCCGAACCGGGCTCCCTCTTCGCCCCCGGAAACACCGCTGCCAACAAACCGGAGTCCTTTTTCGCACAGCGCCTTTTCACGGCGGATCGTGTCGGTCCAACGCGCATTGCCGCCGTCGATCACGATGTCGCCCTGGTCCAGCAGCGGCACGAGCAAGTCGATCACGGCTTCGGTGGCCTTGCCCGCCTGGACGAGGATCACGATCTTGCGCGGGCGCGAGAGGCCCTTGACGAACTCACCCAGCGCCTTCGCGCCGACGAGGCCGCCCGGCGTATCCGGGTTTTCCGCGACGAATCGGTCGGTCTTTTCCGTTGTGCGATTGAAAACGGAGATCTGGAAGCCGTGGTCGGCGATGTTGAGCGCGAGGTTCTGACCCATCACGGCCAGCCCTATGAGCCCGATATCGGAAAGTGGTTTTGCCATAATCGCGGCGGACGGTACGCGGGCCCGGCGGCAAATCCAATCCGATTCTGCGGAGAGTCAGCCGCGCGCCGTGGCGTCGATCCATACGCTGACGCCGTCCCGGTAATGCTCCCGCTTCCAAACCGGCAGACGGGCTTTCGTCTCGTCGATGATATAGCGGCAGGCATCGAATGCGGCGGCGCGGTGCTCGGCGACCACGCCCACCCAAACGGCCAGATCGCCAAGGTCGAGGGGACCGACACGGTGGATTCCCGAGGCGGCCAGAATCGGAAACCGGGCGGCCGCCTCAGCCAGGATCCGGTCGCCTTCCTTCTCGGCGAGAGTTATATAAGCTTCATATTCCAAACTTATTACGGAGCCGCCTTCGCTGTGGTCCCGTACCCATCCTTCAAACGTGACGAAGGCGCCCGCGCTATCGCTGGAGAGCGCCGAGCCGCAGGCGGCGGCGACGATCGGCTCATTGGAAATCCGAAAGCGGTTCACGGGCATCAGCCGCCGGCGACCGGCGGAAGGAACCCGATCCGGTCGCCGTCCCGAAACGGGGCCGCCGGATCCGCGAACTCGTCGTTGACGGCGGCCCGGACCCGTTCGCCGGGGAGGCTGAAGCCGTGCCGGAGCCGCAGCTCCTCGTAGAGATCGGCGGGCGTCGCCGCGCTCGTGCGACAATCCTCCTCGGCAGCCCCGCGCTGCTCGCGCAGGATCGCGAAATATTGCACCCGGACGTGTTTCATGCCTTGAAACGATAGTCGCTTCTGCCGCCCGTTTTCTCAAGCAGCCGGACATTCCGGACCACGATGCCGTGGCTGACGCCCTTGCCCATGTCGTAAAGCGTCAGGGCGGCCACCGAAGCGCCGGTCAGCGCTTCCATTTCCACGCCGGTCTTTGCCTCCGTCCGCACCCGGCAATCGATCCGGACGACGCAGGAGCCGTCCGGACCGGGATCTCCGGCATCGATCTCGATCCTGCAATCGTCGAGCGGCAGCGGATGGCAGAGCGGAATCAGGTCCGAGGTGCGCTTGGCTCCGCCGATGCCGGCGAGAATCGCCGTCTGGAAGATCGGCCCCTTCGCTGTCGCGATGTCGCCGCCTTTGACGAGGGCGGCCAATTCCGGCGGCAGGACCACCTCGGCCCGCGCAAGGGCGGTGCGGACGCTGACGGTCTTTCCGCCGACGTCGACCATCTGAGGGCGGTTATTGGAGTCCAAATGGGTCAGCATGGTGAAGGCAGCGGTTAAAACCAGCGGTAGAGCGGAGCGCAATAGCCCACGGCGAACTCCTCCGGACCGGCAGGCAGCTCCAAGAAGCCGCCGGTCCCGGCTAGCCCGGCGAAATCCCCCGACGTGTTGCCCGGCGCCGGCGCCGCCTCGAGCTCCGCGCCCGCCCCGCTCGAGAGTCTGACCGGAAGGAGCGAGGCGAGGCGGCCGCCCGTTCCCGAGCGGTGCGTCGCGGCGAGCGCGGCGAGCGGGCGGACCCCCGGTTCGAGCCCGCTCGCCCGGTCGAGCGCGGGCACGACATACCGGTGGAGACAGCAGTAGGAGGAGACGGGATTGCCGGGCAATCCGAAGACCGGCGTCCCGCACCCGCTCACGCCGAACCAGAACGGCTTGCCCGGGCGCTGCGCGATTCCGTGGACGATTCCGCGCACTCCCTGCCGTTCCAGTTCCTGCGGAACGTGATCAAACCGGCCCCGAGACACCCCTCCGGTCAGGACCACGGCGTCGTATTCGGCAAGGATATGCCAAAGCAGGTGCTCCAATTCGCCCGCGTCGTCGCGCGCGTGGAATCGTTCGGCCCACGGGTAGCCCGCGGCGGCGAGCGATGCCCGGAGCGCGTAATCGTTGCTCCGCCGGATCTGATGAGGGGCGACCGGCCCGCCCACCTCCACTAATTCGTCACCGGTCGCGACGATCCCGATTCGCGGGCTTCGGCTTACCGTCATCGTCGCGTAGCCGCAGGCCGCGGCAATCGCGATCTCGACGCCGGTAAGCCGCACCCCGGGCGGCACGATCGGGTCCCCGCCTCGTCGGTCGCTCCCCCGCGGGTGGATCGCCTGTCCGGGCCGGGCGGCGTCCAACCGTCCGATCGAAACAATATCTCCGTCGCGTGAGGCCTCCTCATACGGCACGATGCAGTCGGCCCCTTCCGGCAGGACCGCGCCCGTCATGGTTTCCACGCAGGCGCCCGGCGCGCGATCGAGGCGGATCGGACTCGCGCCCGCAGCCTGGACCGCCAGCACCTTGAAACGCCGGTCGCCGCGCGCCAGGTCCGAGCAGCGCAGCGCGTAGCCGTCCATGGCGACCCGGTCGAAGGGCGGCAAGTCCCGGTCCGCGCGCAGCTCCGAACGAAGGATCCTCCCATGCGCCTGCCCGAGAGGGCATTCTTCCATGGGCAGGGGGCGCATCGCCTCCAGGATGAGCCTCTCGGCTTCCGCAGGGGGGATCATGGCAGCGGACCAATGTGCACCCCGGCGGCCGTTTGAGCGAAGAAATTCTTCGCCCACGGGGCCACCGAGGGCCCGGCTCATTCGGA
The DNA here is from genome assembly GCA_050737455.1 of Opitutaceae bacterium. Classification (GTDB taxonomy): domain Bacteria; phylum Verrucomicrobiota; class Verrucomicrobiia; order Opitutales; family Opitutaceae; genus Palsa-1447. Next base: position 9,068 of record JBOHXF010000493.1, read on the forward strand.
TCCATTCGTCCTGGCAACGGTGCACGCTGGAAATCGACGGGTTCCAGAAGGCCTCCGGAAGCATGAACCGCTTCCCGCGCTTGCCCCGGAATTTCCACCGGGGCGTTGCGTTGGGAGGCTCCGAGAGGTCATGGTGGCGCCGCCAATGTCTCCGGTAAAAGACGCCCTGCGCCGGCCACTGCACGATTTGCGCATCTCCGTGACGGACCGATGCAATTTCCGGTGCCCGTACTGCATGCCCAGGGAGGTCTTCGGGGCCGGGTACCCGTTCCTGCGCGATCCGCAGCTCATGTCTCTCGGGGAATTGGAGCGGATCGCCCGTGCATTCGTCTCCCTCGGCGTCGAGAAGATCCGGCTGACCGGCGGCGAGCCGCTGCTCCGGCCGGACCTGCCGGCCTTCATTCGCGGACTCAAGAGGGAGGCTGGCGGCCCGGAAGTCGCCCTCACAACCAACGGGTGGCTCCTGGAAAAGATGGCGCCGGCGCTCAAGGAGGCGGGGCTCGACCGGCTCAATGTCTCCGTCGACGCACTGGATCCGGGCGTTTCGGGCCGAATGAACGGAGCGGGATTCGGCGTGGAGCGGGTCCTGCGCGGGATCGACGCGGCGGCGGCGGCGGGTTTTCCGATCAAGATCAACTGCGTCGTCCAGCGCGGGGTGAACGACGGGGAGATCCTGCCTTTGGCCGCGTGCTTCCGCGAGCGGGGGCACACGCTCCGCTTCATCGAATTCATGGACGTCGG
>JBOHXF010000494.1:0-5572 GCA_050737455.1 Opitutaceae bacterium
GCGATCGACCGCGTCGGCTTCACGACGGCGACGGGGCCCGCGACGCTGCATGTGGCCGGCAAGACCCGCTGGGCCGGCCCGCTGGGCGCCATGACGCGGCTCGTGCTCGCGCGCGACCTGGCGAGCCGCCTTCCCGGCGCGACCGTCCTCATGCCCGGCGATCCTGTGCCGCCCGGCGGGGTGCGCGAAGTCCGGGTGAACATCCAGGACTTCATGCCGGGCCGCTCAGGTCGCGTGAGCTTGGAGGCGGATTGGACGATCGCCGCCCCCGACCGCCAGACGATCCTGCACCGCGGCCGATTCCACGTCGCCCTGCCTGGCGGCGGAAAACCCGCCGCTGAGGCGCGGACGATGAGCGAGACCCTGGGGCGGCTGGCCGATGCGATCGCGGACGCGCTCTGACCCAGCACCTATTGCTCGATCCCGCCCACGATCCGGATCATCGCATCTACGCTAGCAGTCGGGGCCCGGCGCGCGCCCCGCCGCTTATGGGGCCGAAGCCCGGACCAGGATGATACCGTCGCCGGCCCGGATGACCAGGTGCGGCACGCCATGCGCATCGAGCGGCAGCTCCTTGCCGTTATTGATCGACGGATCCTGCTTGCCGAGGAATCGCTTGAAATGTCCCAGGCTCGCCGGAAGCGTGACGTCGACCTCGGTTCGGTCGTTGGCGCTCGTCCCCGGATTGCTGCGCGGGTTCACGAGTGCGGCCCCGTTTTGGAACCGGCGCAGGTAGACGCCATTCTGATAAGGCTTGGTCGGAGGCGGATCGATCGCCGCTCCCAGCCAGTCGGTGCGGGCCGCGCCGGCGAGATCGTATTCGTCGAACCAATCGGCGGCCGCCTCGTTGTAACCGTTGCCTTCGGCCGAAAAATACCCGTCGTCCATCAGGGCCGAGGCGAACGCATAGCGGGCCGCGGCGTAGGGCGCGCCTCCGCCGTATCCGGCCCGCTCGTCCTTCGGCAGGAGGATCCGGCCGTCCGGCGTCAGCTTCACGTCGAAAACGATCAGGTGCGGCGCCGCGGTGTGCCTCTTAAGGGCGCGATAGCCCTCCATCATCCCATCCCAGCCCCATCGGCGTTCCAGCGAGAAGTTCCGGCCCATATTGCTCTCCATCAGCGCCCCGTTGATCTTCCCGTCGTATTCGGGATCCGTCAGGAAGCCCTCCATTTCGTGATGGGAGTCGAACCCGCCGTCCACATTGCCCATGATCGGCATTCCGGGGCGCAGGCGGTGGATTTCAGCCCAGTAGTCGGCCATGCCTTGCCGGAGCCAGTGCCCGACCCGAGGATCGTATCGGCTGTCCATCTTCCCGTCGCGGTTCCAATCGGCGTCGACCCGGGGCCGGTAAAAGGCATTGTCCGAAAACCAAATGTCGATGCCCGGCACAGGATCGAAAAACTGCTCCATGTTCCATTCGGCAAACCACTCCGGATACCGCTCGCCCTGGGCATCGGGCGTGACGAAGCGGGTGATGTTGATCGTCGCCGAGGTGGGATAACCGGGCGACAGCAACATTTTCCCGTGCGTGTCTCTCGCCCACCAATCATTCGGCGTCCATGTGCCTCCGTTCCCCGTGGGCCCCGTCTCCCCGTAGAGCTCGTTCGCGATGTCGCTGAAAGCGAAGGCGTCGCGCTGCTTGAGATTCCAGTAGTTCGATTCGAGGAGCGTGTAGTTGGCGAGCAGGATGGCCGGGTTGCGCGCCTTGATCGCCCGAACCGCGGCGCGCATCGACGGCGGGCCGCCCTCCCAGCCTTTGTAGAATCCGATGACCGCGAGGTCGTACTTCGCGATCATCGCCTGGAATTTGGGGTGATCGTAGCGCTTGTCGCCGATCTCGATCGTGGCAAGCTTGGGAAAGTCGGGCTTCAGGGCCGAAACCCGGGCCCGGACGCGGGCGCCGGCGAACAGAAGGCCGGACGCGAGCGCCAAGGCGGCCGCGAGCGAACGGACACAGAAGTTCGGCGCAAACCGGTAGGCGGCGGCAAACGGTGGCATGGAGTCGGTGCGAGCACATCAGGACTCCGCAGCGGCGACGAACCGCCAAATTCTGACGGACCGATGGAAAAACGTGATCGCCGCGCGGCCTTGCGCTCGGTCGGTGCGCACCAATCATGGAGCCATGCCCTCCACTGCGATTTCGGACATCGCGGCTCTCTCCGCCGCGTTCGAACGGGAGGGATACCTCGCCCTGGAAGGTTATTTTCCTTCGGAGCGCATCGACCGGACCTCGGAGGCGATGAGCCGCGTGCTGACGGAACGGCCGAACGAGATCGTCGTCGACAGTTGCGCCACCGGACGGCGGGCGTTTTGGTCCCGGATCGGCGAGTCCGAAACCCGGCATTTCAAGTTCAACGACTTCTACCTCGTGAGCGGGCCGATCCGCGAGCTGGCGCTCGATCCCGGGCTGACCGCGCTGATGCGCGCCCTGCTGGGCCAAGCGCCCGTGCTCTGCAACAGCCTCAATTTCGAGAAGGGCAGCAGCCAGCCCAAGCACATCGATTCGCTTTACATGACCCCGCAGACGCCGCACGCGCTGGCGGCGACCTGGATCGCTCTCGAGGACGTGCACCCGGATTCGGGCCCCCTCTCCTACTTCCCCGGCAGCCACCGGATACCCCTGTTCCGCTTCAGGGACGGCTCCCACCACGCCACCCCCGAGGAGCAGGGCGCCTGGAACAACTACATCGAAGCGCAGCTCCGGGATCGGAACCTGCCGGAGAGGATCTTCCTCGCCCGCAAGGGCGATGTGTTTCTGTGGCATTCGGACCTCGTGCACGGAGGCAGCCCCATCAAGGATCCGAATCGCACCAGAAAATCGCTGGTCTGCCATTATTTCACCGAGGCGGACGCCCGCCTGTTCGGAACCGAGCTCGCTCCGCTGAACGGCGGCTTCTGGTTCAAGCGCCTGCGCCATCCGGTCCGGATGGACCCGGCCGAGTTCGGTCCCGAGTTCCCCTTCCCCGAGGAGACCTATCTCGCCCGCTACGCCGATGTCGCCGAGGCCGTCAGGACGAACGCGTGCCCTTCCGGGCGCTACCATTACGAGACGTTTGGCCACCGGGAAGGCCGCGGCGTCTAGGCGTTCGCCCTTCGGGCGAAGGCGCCTCCTCCCATGTGCGTCCGGTACGTCCTCTATAGGTCGGATGCTGCGCTGGCCTCCATTTCGCGAGCTCTGGCGTGCAGGCTCGCGCCGCCTGAATGGGCCAAGCCGAGGTACAACGTCACCGTGACGGACGTCATGCCAGTGGTCGCGGCAAGCCCGGCCGGGCCCGAGGTTCGCGGCATGATGTGGGGCTGCGTGCCGCCGCATGAGCGGAGCAAGCCGAAAATGCGGATGTGGCCGAACGCGAAGGCGGAGACGGCCCCCGCCACGGGCCTCTGGAAAGCGGGCGCGGCGCGGCGCCGGTGTCTCGTCCCGGCGGATGGCTTCTACGAATGGCAGACGGTCGGGAGGCTCAAGCGGCCCTATTACTTCACACTCCGCGGCGAGGAGCCGTTCGCGTTCGCCGGCCTTTGGGAGGAAGCGGAGGGGAACGTCCCGGAGACCTTCGCGATCCTGACCACCTGCCCGAATTCCCTGGTGGCGTCCATCCATCACCGAATGCCGGTTATCCTGACGCCGGGAGCGATGCCCCGCTGGCTCGGGAGCGAGCCCTTGCCCGAGGAGGACTACCGCGCGCTCATCCAGCCGCTTCCCGCGCATCACATGGCCGCGCGGCCCGTCGATCCCTATGTGAACCGCTGCGGTAACGAGGGCCCGCGGTGTCTGGCCCCTGCGGGCGAATCGCAGCCGGAGTTCGCACTCGGCGACTGGCACCCGAACGTATCGCCCAAACGCCACTCCGATCCCTCGCTTTAGCCCGAGGGTTCTCAAGGTTTCTCCTCGAAATCGCCGGTTGCGCGGCTTTGAGTCCTGCCGCGATGAGCGACCCCCGCCTGAGCGATCTTGAATCCCGCTTCGCCTGGCTGGAGCGGCACGTCGGGGAGCAGGACCGGGCGGTCCTGGCCCTTTCCGACGAATTGCGCCGGGTCCGCGAAGAACTGCGGCGCCTGCGGGCCCGCTCCTCGGCCACCCCCGTCGAGAACTCCGACCCCGAGACCGAGCGGCCGCCGCATTACTGACGGAAGGCGGAGTTGGCCGCTAGCACGCATATGAGCGCGGCGCCCAGGTGCCGCAGCGCTTCATCATGGCCACGACTCAGGAGGAAATTCGGATGACCTTCACGGCGGCACTCTTGGCGATCGATTCTCGCCGTCCCTCTCCCCAATAACAGGCGACCCGGTCCCCTTTTCGAGGGCCGGGTCGTCGAGTAACTATATAGTAATCCTTTAGAAGTCGATCGTATTCGTCAACTCCCACTCCTGGACCGGCGCGATGCGGACCGCGGCCCATGTGTGGCCGTCGGGTTCGATCGAAACCGGGATCAGGCCGTTTCTCTTGCCTACGTTGTAAACGTTCACCTGGAGGCGGTCCCGGATGCCGTCCTTCAGCTTGAAGGCATAGCTCGCCCAGAGGTCGACGTAGCCCAGTGAGGGCCCGTAGTAGGGCTGATTGAGTTCGAAGGAACCGGTGGTGCTGTTGACCGGATATCCGATGACGTCCCTGTCCTGCCAGCGATAGCCGCCGCCGACACCAAGATCTTTGAGGATGCCGTGGTCAAACGTGTAGTTGGTGATGAGTTTGTAGCTCCATTTACGCAACTCGGACACATCAGAACCCTCCTGCAATTTGAGGAGCGTGTAGCCAGCGTACCAAGGGCCCCACTGATTTTCGGCAAGGTCCAGGCTCGCATTGCCGTATTGCGGCATGTATCCGGCGGGCGCTTCGGCGGGATTCGGGACCCCGGCGGGCGGTATGCCAGTGCCGGGACCGCCCGCAGTATAAATCTGCGAGTTCAGGTAGGCGGCCAAGCTGTTCAATGCCGTGCCACCGACGTTTTCCTGGACTGCGGTGGCCTCGGCCGCGTTGAAGGATATGCGCCATTGAGGGACAGGATTCGCCGTCGCATCGAATTCCCACCCCTTCGATTCCTGATTCGCAGTGACCGTGAAGCCCTGAGGCTGGACGGCAGAATACGCATAGACCGTCGCCGGGTCCGGCTGGTAGGCGGAGGGATTGGTCAGATACTGCGACCGAGTCGTCAGGGCCGACTGGGTCGTCGGGGTGAAGCCCCATGCCTTGAAAAATCCGGTCGGCTGGAGGTACGCCTGGATATTGTTCCATGCCGCGATCGCGGCGTCCTGCTGCGTGATCGCGTCCGACGCTAAGTCACCCGGGTACGCGTTGGTCCAGGTGTTGCGGTAGGATACTTCGTTTTGGGTATCCAGCGTATAGCCTCCCAGTTGGTAGAGCCAGACGTTGCGCCATCTGAGACCCTGCGCGATCGTGCTGCCGATTCCGCCCGGGTTGCTAAGGGTGCTGGTCCCATTTGTCACCAGCGTATCGAAGTGCGAGACGCGCAGGAAGAACCGGTTGTCCTTGGTCGATAGTTCAAGGCCATACTCCCGGTCTTGGCCCGTCGGATTCGGGATCGAATTTCCGTAAATGTCGCGACGTACGCTCGTGACC
>JBOHXF010000495.1:0-3686 GCA_050737455.1 Opitutaceae bacterium
GCAAGCACGTCATTGAGCACCATGGGCAGTGGTGCAAGCATGGATGCCCTGAGGAGCCCGCGGGGCTGCCCCTTCCGGACACCGGGAACTGATGCAACCTCTCCTGCGGAATCCTTCTTTTCCGGAATGTACTCCGACGTCGCCATTTTGGTCTCAGTCAAGGCATATCGAACAGTACTTAAAGAGAATGCAAAAAGGGCGCCAGCCGGAAGGGCAGGACGCGAACACGTTCAATCGTATCCGGATGCCGAGCGTCTGGGCCACAAACAAGCAGTCACTTCCATGAGGCGTGGGATCGTTTATTGTCCCGCACAGGTGCTCTCCTGTATCTCGCCTGAAAGATATATAGTAACCAGAAAGCAGAGGAATAAGTGGAAAATTTTTCAAGAATCAAACGGCTCCCCCCCTATGTCTTCAATATCACCGGCGACCTGAAGGCCGCCGCCCGTCGCCGTAACGAAGATATCATTGACTTTGGCATGGGAAACCCCGACGGGGCCACCCCTCAGCACATCGTCGACAAGATGATTGAGGCTGCCAGAAAGCCTGATACTCACCGTTATTCCCTTTCCCGCGGCGTTCCCCGGCTCCGCCGTGCGATCGCCAACTGGTACGAGCGCCGTTACCAGGCCGCCATCGATCCCGATACCGAGGCCATCGTCACCATCGGCTCCAAGGAGGGCATCGCCCACCTCTGCCTTGCCACCCTCGACCAGGGCGACATGGTGCTGGTTCCCAACCCCAGCTACCCCATCCACATTTACGGCCCGGTCATTGCCGGGGCCAACATCCGTAGCATGGCTATCCAGGATACAAACAGCTTCCTGGCCGAGCTGGAGCAGACCATCCCGCTCATGTATCCCAAGCCTAAGATGCTCATCCTCAACTTCCCGGCCAACCCCACCACCCAATGCGTGGATCTCGGCTTTTTCGAGCGGGTGGTCGAGCTTTGCCGGCAGCACAGCATCTGGCTGGTGCACGATCTGGCCTACGCCGACATTGTGTTCGACGGCTTCCGCGCGCCCTCCGTCCTCGAAGTTCGCGGCGCAAAGGACATCGCGGTCGAGTTCTTCACCCTCTCCAAGAGTTACAACATGCCTGGGTGGCGCGTGGGTTTCATGGTGGGCAACAAGACCCTGGTCGCCGCGCTGGCCCGCATCAAGAGCTATTTTGACTACGGAACCTTTACCCCGATCCAGGTTGCCTCCATCCTCGCGCTTGAAGGCCCACAGGAGTGCGTCTCCGAGATTCGCGAAAACTACCAGGGCCGCCGCGATGTTCTCGTGCAGGGACTCAACAAGCTAGGCTGGGAGGTCGCCCTGCCCAGGGCAACAATGTTCGTATGGGCGCCGATCCCCGAACCCTACCGGCACCTGGGCTCGCTGGAATTTTCCACCCTGCTGTTGAAAGAAGCCAAGGTGGCGGTAAGCCCCGGCATCGGTTTCGGCGAGTACGGAGACGGCCACGTGCGCTTCGCTCTGATCGAAAACGAAGAGCGGACCCGCCAGGCCCTGCGCGGCATCCGCCACATGTTCCAGAAAGATGGAGTGCTTGCTAGACCCGCGACTGCCCAGGTCTGACTCGCGGTTCAGCCTTGCGGCCAGATTTTCGCGGCGAGTCCGAAACCAGCTCACGGTAAACCTCACAATAGCGATCCATAGCACTATCCATCGAGTAAGCACGGACATTCGCGAGCCCTGCCTGCCGGAGCGCTTCTCTCTCAGCCATGCGTGCGGCAATCATCGCGGCCGCGCCCTGAGCGTCTTCGGGATCGACTAGAATGGCGGCCCCTCCAGCGACTTCATTCATGGGAGGACGCGCGCTTGTAATTACCGGACATCCGCAGGCCTGCGCTTCAAGAATTGGCCAGCCAAAACCTTCCTCCAGCGACGGGAACAGCAGCGCCAGCGCGCCAGTATAGAGTGCCCGCAATTGCTCGTCCGACGGGCCAACACATTCCGCGACGCCCCGCAGTTCCTTTGCTCTTTCGCGCAGCGCGACAGGCAGCGCCGCGCCCGCCATCACGCACTTCACCTGCCGAAACCTCGGATATTTGCGTAATTCAGCCAGGATCTGCAGCACTCCGGGACGGTTCTTGTACCAGTTGTCTTTCCCTACATGCAGCAGGTACTCGTCCTCGGCGGCAAGTCCGCAGGTCGAGCGAAAGGCAGAGACATCTTCCGCCCGGGCTGACCGAAATCCACGGCTCAAGGGATTCGCAATCACCGCCATGGTGGGTCCAGCAGGCATCAGCGCCTCGAAGTCCCGCCGCGTTTTCTCGGAGACACAGATAATCCGATGGGCATGCTTAAGCCCGCGTAAAATCCACCGCTGCAATCGCACGCCAGAAGCCCGCGTGGGATTCTGCGGAAAATGCCCGAGAGCCGACCGGATCGCCAGCGCGTCATGTGCGGTTATCAGGTTGGGAGTCTTCCCTGTCCAGCGCAGATAAAACGAATTGGAGTGGTCGCAGACATGCACGAGGTCCACCCGGCGGGCGATCAGCCATAACAGCGGCGGGAAAAACACGAATTTGTCCAGATAAGCCAGCCAGCGGAAGAGGCGATTACTTCGACTGACGATCCTGGCGGCCACCGGCGCAGGATGAATCATCTCGGCCGAGTATCCCCGCTTCAGCAGTTCGTCATGCAGGAATTCAGCATATCGAGCCATGCTCCTCTGTTGATCGGGCTTATAGTTGGCAACCAGCAGGATTCTCATGGGCCGGATCAAACCGCGCGGAAGCGTTCCGCTCATAGTATCTTCCTGTTTTCGGAGAGCGGGAGAGCAGCAACCCCATAAGCGCCCGAACTACTTCTTCTGCCTCCCGAAACGGTAAACAACCCCCGCATTAAAGCCAAGATTGTTCTGGGTGTCGCCGCCATAGCGGCTCATCAGGTAGGTGGACGTCAGCCGGATGGCAAGCCCCGGCCCGAGGTTATAGTCCACCGATGCGCCCGGAGTCGCATTGAACGAATCGCCGTCGGGGTACAGGCCGATCAGCGTCGGAGGCAGCCCTCCGGTGCCGGTTCCAAAGTTTCCGTGGCCCACGCCGGCCAGCACAAATGCGTTCCATCCCCAGTGCTGCCCTTCAAAGAAGCGATAGGTCGGACCGGCCATAAACGTGTATTGGCTGATGCTCGGCGCAAAAACCTGGAACTCGTTGACATTGGTATAAGCCGTCCCGTAATAGCCGCGAAAATCGGCGGTAACGCCCAACTTTCCGCGGAGATAGTCCGTCAGCCCCACATTCCAGCCGCCTTCGGTCGTCTTCTGCAGTGAGTGACCCGGGCGGAAGCGGAGGTAGCCGCCCCCAAAATAAAGCTCGTATTTATGCGAGTACGTGTCCTGAATGATCTGCCGGACGCGTAGTTCCCGGCGCGCCCGCACGCGCGCCCGCGCCCTGCGCAGCACCTCTACGCGTTGCGCGGGGGTCTGCGTGTGGGTCTGCGCCTGAATCTCGGATGGGGTTTCTGTCTGCTGCTGGGATGGGGCGTCCTGCGCACGCAAGCTTGCGGACGCGAAAAGAATGGCCAGAGCCAAAACCGGATACGCAAGGTATCCTTTACGTTTTCCAAAATACATGAACCGTGAAGCCTCCACTGCCTGTTGCCGCCGGGGATTAAATAAAAACAGGAATTTTGCCTGCACTCTATTAAACCATCTTGACAGGGATTCCCGGCGGC
>JBOHXF010000496.1:0-2357 GCA_050737455.1 Opitutaceae bacterium
GCCACGACCTGATCGGTCAGCCCGCCTCAAGCTCCTGCTCGAAGATGAGCCCGGCGGCGTCGAAGCCGCCATCCACATTCAGCACATGCCCGTTTACGAACGAGGCCTCGGGCGAAGCGAGAAACACCACGGCCGCGGCGATTTCCGCCGCGCTGCCGTACCGGTGCAAGGGGATCCGCTCGCGGTACGCGCGCCGCGTGTCCTCCGTGTGGGCGCCCCGGCTCTGCTCCGTGTCGACCGGCCCCGGCGCGACCGCGTTGACCAGCACGCCGAGCGGCGCGAGCTCCACCGCCATCACCTTGGTCAGCAGGATGACGCCGGCCTTGGAAGCGCCGTACGCCGCGCGCCCCACCCCGCCGCGCTGCCCGGAGATGGAGGCGATGTTGATGATCCGCCCTCCCCCGCCGGCCACCATCGCCCGTGCGACGGATTGGCCGCAGAGGAAGGTGCCGGTCAAATTCACCCGCAAGTTGGCCTCCCACTCCGCGAGCGTCGTCGTGAGGAACGGTTTGTTGAGCCCGATGCCGGCGTTGTTCACGAGGCAATCGATTCGGCCGAAGTTCGTCAGCGCAGCGTCCACCAGCCTCTGCGCACCGGCCGGGTCGCCCACGTCGACGCGCGTAGCCGCGGCGCGGCCGCCGTTCGCGGTGATTTCGGCGGCGACGGCTTTCGCGTGCGCCTCGCTCAAGTCGGCGATGAGCACGGAGGAGCCCTCGGCGACCAGGCGCAGCGCGATATCACGGCCGATTCCGCGGCCGGAGCCGGTGACGATGGCGGTCTTGTCTTTTAGTCTCATCGGGGCTTGAGGCCACCTTAGCGACCCCGATCCGCCCGCGATAGAGCGATCGGCTGGTTTTTATGGACGATTCTCTCGGCCCCGCCGGCTCCCGGCCCCGATCCCGAGCGATTCCCGGCGAAAATGGAGCGGCGAGCGTCCGAAGCGCTGGCGGAAACGCCGGTCGAAATAGCTTTGGTCGGCGAAGCCCGTGGCCGTCGCAATCTCGGCGATGGATGCTCCGGTCTCCTGCAGGAGGCGCGCCGCGCGGGTCAGCCGCACTTGGGCGAGATATCCCAGGAGCGTCGTGCCCGTCGCCTTCTTGAAAACGGTGTGAAACTGCGCCCGACTGAGGCCGGCCGCCGCGGCCATCTCCACGAGGGATACCCGCTCGGCGTAATGCTCCTCGATGTGCGCGAAGACGTCGCGCAGCCGGCCGTCCCGCGCCTGTCGGGCGGACACCCGCTCGGTCAGGACCTCGGCCGCTCGAAAGCGGCGCGCCAGTTCGTGCAAGAGGACGAGGAACCAGGCGCGCGCCCCCGTGCGACCATAGGGGGAACCGTCCGATTCGGCGTAGTGCGCAAACAGCGCAGCCATCGCCGCGTGCACCTGGCCGGCCTCGGGCTCGGCCGCCCGGAGCACATGGGGCTGCTCTTCGAGCTGGCAGTAGAATGGCAGCAGCAGCAGATGGTCCGAGCCCGCCCAGCCCGAGCCGCGCACCATTTCCGGGAGAAAACGGATCACGATCGCTTCGGCTTTCGCGCCGCCGATGTCCTCGAGCGCGTGAAGCTTCAGATGATCCATCACGAGGACGTCCCCGCTCGCGAGCTGCAGAGCCGCGCCGCCCATCCGCACGCGGCATCCGGTGGAGAGCGGCACAAATATCTCGAGGTACGAATGCCACGTCAGGGGCGGCTTGGGCTGCGAGGCGAAAAACCACAGCCGCTTGATGGCGAAGGGAAAGTCCGCCTGCAGATCGAACCGGTAGCGGCTGCGCTCGTCGAGAGGCCGGTCGACCGCGTACGATTCGCCCGGCAGCCGGCGGGCGGCGGCGAACAGGGCGAGCAGGGGGGGCGTGGCCACCCCGCGAGCCTCTCTAATGTCGGTCCGATGTCGAGCGCCGGAGCGCGCCCGCGATCAGGGCTTCGCGGACCGGCTCCAAAGCACGGGGGTGAGCGGTCCGTTCAGGATTCCGCCGACCTCCGCGCCCTGGCACCAAGCCTGGCGATCGTTCTCCTGCGCCGTGCTTCTCGGCTCGGCGAGCCGGATTTGCTCGTCGACGTAAATGACGGTCATCACCTCGCGGGGGAGCTCCGTCCGGTTGGCCCCCGCCCGGTGGAAAGTCCAGCCCAGGTGGTAGCTGACTTCGCCGAGATCGAACGGCGTCTCGTCGATGTCGGCCTGGGCGTCCTTGAGCGATTTCTGGATCTCCCGCTCGCTTTCGTCGCTGATCCCGAGCTCGCGTCCGAACGCCATCCGGTGGGTCTTGCGAGCGAACGCGAGCGGACCCATGTCGAGCGGCGTCGCCTGGAGCGGAATCCACGCGGTCACCGTGCGGTCGCTCGACACCGGCCAATAGTAC
>JBOHXF010000497.1:0-3110 GCA_050737455.1 Opitutaceae bacterium
GGGCAGACGACCCGCTGGGCCGCATGGTCCGGCAGCCGCTTGGGGAGGTCCAGGCGGCGGCCGCTCCAGGTCACCATGCCGAGGCCGGTCTCGCGAAGATAGGTGTAGGCCGCGCGCGCCAGGGCCACCGCGCTGCTGCCCTTCAGATGGACGGTCCCTCCGTCGGCCGCCAATTCGAACCTCTGGCGGCCATCCTCGGGGGAAATGGATTCGAGCCGGAAGGCGGCGGACGATGGTCCCAATGTGCGCCGCAAGACCGCGGCTGCCGCGGCAACCGGATCGGACTCGGAGGGAAGACCGGCCGTTGCCGGCATTTTCTCCGCCGGGCCGCCGGCGGGAAGCTTGCCAGCCGTCAGTGCGGCGCCGATTCCCGCGCCGGACAGGCCAAGAAATTTCCTTCGGGTTAGCATGGTGATTAAAGGTGGATGGAAATGCGCCGGCGCTCAGTGAACCGGCGGAACGCAATGCGGATAGCCCTTGAGGCCTGAAGCCCGCCCGGATGTTCCGATGGGGGTATGACGTTCGTCACACGGCCAACGTTCAGCGAGGGGGCCCCGGATGGGCGAACAGTTCGGCGATCACCTCCTCGAGCGGCACGTCTTCGATCATGATGTCGACTATCGGACCGGCGGCCAGGATCTCCTGGGAGGCGGGGACGACATCCTCGGCCCGCACCCGCACGGTGATCTTCCCCGCGCCGTCGCGGGAGGTGACCCCGCGGGGCGAGCGCCAGTCGGACGGGAACGCACGCGCGGCCTCGGCGGCTTCGGGCGTCGGGCGAAAGGAGATGATCCGCCGGCGGCCCCCGGGACCCGACTCCAGCCGGTCGAGCGCCCCGTCGTAGATCTTGCGGCCCCGGTGGATGACGATGACCCGCTCGCACAGTTCCTTGATGTCGGCCATATAGTGGCTCGTGAGGAGGATCGTCACCTGGTGGCGCCGGTTGTAGCCGCGCAGGAACTGGCGAACGGCCTTCTGCGAGACCACGTCGAGCCCGATCGTCGGTTCGTCGAGGAAGAGCACACGGGGGCGATGAAGAAGGGCGGCAATGAGCTCCATCTTCATGCGCTCGCCGAGAGAGAGCTCGCGGACCATGATGTCGAGCTTGGGACCGACGTCGAGGAGGTCCACCAGTTCGTGCAGCGTGCTCCGGTACTCGGCCGCCTCCAGGCCATAGATGGCCCGCAGGAGGGCGAAGGATTCCCGGGCGGGAAGATCCCACCACAGTTGGTTCTTCTGGCCGAGCACAAGGGCGAAGATGCGGCGGTAGGCGTTTTCCCGGAGGCTGGGGTCGAACCCGGCGACGCGGGCGCGGCCGGAGGTCGGCCGGATGAGGCCGGAGAGCATCTTCAGGGTCGTCGTCTTGCCCGCGCCGTTCGGCCCGAGGAAGCCCACGAACTCGCCCGCGCCGATATGGAAGCTGATGTCCTTGGCCGCGGCGGTTTCGATGAATTCCCGGTGGAAGAGCCCCCGGACCCCGCCCCAGAAGCCCGGTTGCTTCCGATAGGTGCGGAAGATCCGCGTGAGCTGCTCGACGTCGATCATGAAGGGTCAGGTTGGAAAAATTGACCCGCCGACGCCAATTTTTTCAACCGGACCCCAGCCGGGTGTAATCCAGAATCGTGTGGCTGATCGCGCCAGCGGCCAGCGCGGCCTTGTCGGTGGCGAGGCCGGGCGGGGACACGTCGTCGCCGACGCGGAAGATCAACCGGTGCGTCCCGTCGTCCGCCTGCGGGCTGAAGAGCTTGGGCACGAACAGGTGGGCCGGGACGGTGCGGCGGACCGGGGTGTCCGGCCGGCAGGGGTAGGGGAAGTTCACGTTGTGGACGATGAACCGACGGGCCGGTCCGCCGGCGAGCAGATCGGAGGCCAACTGCGCCGCACGGGCGGCCGAAACCCCGAGGATCGCGCGCATCTCCGGATCGGGTTCGCCGCCGCCCTTCAGGGCTTCGTAGGTCTCGACGGTGACATCCTGGGAAAAGGCGACGGCGGGCAGCCCGTGGAGGGCGCCCTCCCAGGCGCCCGCGATCGTGCCGCTGGCGATGACGAAGCCCAGCGAGGCATTGAGGCCCATGTTGATGCCGCTGACGACCGCTTCCGGACGGAGGGGCAACAGGTGGTCGAGGCCGATGTTCACGCAGTCGCTCGGTGTGCCGTCCACGATCCAGGCGGAGCAACCGGCGACCGGCTCGCCCCGGGCCGAGCGGACCGGCCGGTTGCGGGATTTGGCCGCCCCGATCCAGCTTTGCTCGTGCCGCGGGGCGACCACGAAAGGCTCGTGGCCGTCGGCGCGCAGCGCGCCGACCAGCACGCGCAGAAAAACGCTGTCTATTCCGTCGTCGTTGGTGACCAGCAGCCTCACGGGGCGCCGGCGGCGACGGCGGGGGCGGCCGCGCCCTTGGCCGCGTCCATCTCCTTCATCGCCGCGCGGCGGGAGAGGCGGACCTTTCCCGTCCTTTCGTCGATGCCGACGCACTTCACCCAGATCATTTCTCCCATCTTGACGACGTCCTCGGTCCGGCGCACGCGGAAATCCGCGAGCTCGGAAATATGGCAGAGCCCCTCCTTGCCGGGCATGCATTCGACGAAGCAGCCGAAGTCCTTGATGCCGCTGACGCGTCCGTGGTAAAGCTTGCCGTTTTCGATCTGCTGGCCGCCGCCGCACAGCGAGTCGATTTCCTGGACGGCCCGGTTCATCGCATCGGCGTTGTTGGAGTAGATGTAGACCTTGCCGGAGTCGTCCTCGGCGATGTCGATCTGCGCGCCCGTCGTTTCGGTGATGCGCCGGATCGTCTTGCCGCCGGGGCCTATGAGCAGGCCGATCTTCTCCGGATCGATCTGGATCGTCTGGATGCGCGGGGCGTATTTCGAGAGGTCCGCGCGGGGCGCCGGGAGCGCTGCAAGCATCTTTTTCAGGATCTCGATGCGGGCGTCACGGGCCTGGAAGACGGCGGTCTTGGCGATTTCGAAAGGCAGGCCGTTGATCTTGAGGTCGAGCTGGAAGCCGGTGATGCCGGTCGTGGTGCCGGCGAGCTTGAAGTCCATGTCACCGAAATGATCCTCCTCACCGAGAATGTCGGTGATGGTGGTCCACTTCGTGATGGAGCCGT
>JBOHXF010000498.1:0-3387 GCA_050737455.1 Opitutaceae bacterium
GGATATGCGAGCGACCGTAGCGGCCGCTCTGCCTGTCGAACTGGGCCGCCGAGGCGGCCTGGATTTCATCGAACGAGGAAGCGCTCACCCGCCAGGCTAGCCCCAAACATCGCCTTCGCAACCGGAGCTCACAAGGTCAGCCCGGAAATGACCTTCGCCACTTTCGCCGCGCTGCCTTCCGGCATCAAAACGCGCGTCGTCGATGGCGGATGCGCGGCCCAAAGTTCCCGGGCACGCGGCGGACGCAGCGAGAGCTCGCCCCCGCAACCGGGGCACCGCCCGCCTTCGAAGCGTTCGGCGCAGCGGCGGCAGTAGGTGCATTCGAACGAGCAGATCAGAACGTCCAGGGCGTCGGCCGCGAGGTCCCGATTGCAGCACTGGCAATTCGGACGCATTTCAAGCATGGGCTAGGGGGGTGAAAAAGGCCGAATGCATCGTGACGGCTTGCGCGGCCCCGATCAAGCCCGCCATTGTCGGTGCATGAGGCGCGCCCTTTTTCTCTCCTGGGTACCCGCTCTGCTGGCCGCCGGCCTCGCCGGCGGCTGCTCTCGGAAGACGCCGAGGGGATCTTCGGCCCTGTTCCCCATCATCGTGCAGCTCGACTGGGTGGCCGAGCCGGAGCATGGTGCGTTTTACGAGGCTCAGGCCCTTGGCTACTTCCGGGATGAGGGGCTGAACGTCCGGCTCGTCCAGGGCGGAGCGAACGCGTACGTGATTCCGCGCGTCGGCACGGACCAAGCGCAGCTCGGGCAAGCGGACTCGACCACCGCGCTCGTCGCCATCCAGAATGGCACGCCGATCGTCAACGTCGCCTCGATTTTCCAGCACGACCCCAGCGTCCTCATGATGCAGGAGTCCAATCCGGTCCGGACCTGGAAGGACCTGAACGGTCGGACGATCATGGCACGGCCCGACTGGGCGTTCCTGAAGTTCCTGAGGAACAAGTATCATATCAATTTCCGGGTGATCCCCCAGAATTTCGGATTGGGGCGCCTCGCTTCCGACCCGAACTTCATCCAGCAGGGCTACTACATCGCCGAGCCGTACCGGCTCGCCCAGCGCGGCATCAAGCTGAAGTTCCTCTATGCGTGGGACACCGGATTCGACTCGTACACCACGCTGATCGCCAATCGGACCTTCGCGCGCGAGCACGGCCCGGAGCTGCGCGCCTTCCTCCGCGCCCTGCGGCGGGGCTACCGGCAGTACATCGAGGGCGATCCGGCGCCGGCGCATCGGATCATGCTCCGGATCAATCCGCAGGCTACGCCCGATTATCTTGCCTGGTCCCGCCGTCAGATCATCAAGGCGGGACTAGCGCGCCCCCCCGGCGGCGACTACCTCGACATCAGCCCCGCGCGTTACCAGGCCGAAATCGACCAGCTCGAGAATCTCGGTGTCCTGCGCAAAGGCGCGGTCACGGTCGCGGAGGCGATGGACGGCTCGTATCTGCCGCCCGAGTCCCGGCGCTCGGGCGATTCAATCGTCTCGCGTCGGTCCGCAAAGACCGGCCGCGGAGCCGCTCGCAAATAGGAGGCGCCTTCCGCTCCATGATGATGGACCTCCGCATGCCCGATCATCCGCCTCGGCTCCTCCTCTGGGTGCTGGCCCTCGCGTGCGCCGGAGGGCTCCGGGCCAACAACGCCATTCAGATCACCGTCGATCCGGGCGCCGGCCGGCTTCCCATCAGCCCGTACATCTATGGCACGAACTCGGATCTGCCGGGCGTCGCCAACCCCGGGTCCCGGCGCTACGGCGGCAATCGGCTGACCGGTTATAATTGGGAGACCAACGCCTCCAATGCAGGGACCGATTGGTACAACGAAAGCGACAATAATCTCGTGTCGGGCCTTCCCGCATCGGAGCAGAACGTCCCGGCGATCGCGCTGACTCAGTTCCAGGATGAATCGCTGGCCGACGGCACGCCCTACACGATCCTGACGCTGCAGATGGCCGGTTATGTCGCCGCCGACGAGAACGGCGACGTCACCGCGGACCAGGCTGCTCCTTCGTTCCGTTGGGACCAAGTGATCGACGACACACCCGGCGGGGTGTTCAATGGCACGCCAGATTTGACCGACCATACGGTCTACATGGACGAACTGCTCAACCTGCTCATCGGCAAATACGGTCCGGCCTCTGGGCCGACCGGCGTAAAGGGCTACGACCTCGACAACGAGCCGGACCTATGGAATTCGACCCATCCGTACCTCCATCCGGCGCAGACCACCTGCGCGGAGCTCATTTCGAAAAGCGTCGCTCTCGCCAAGACCGTGAAGCGCATGGATCCCGCGGCCGAGGTGCTCGGGCCGGTGTCCTACGGCAGCAACGGCTATTTCACGTTCCAGAACGCGACCGACTGGGCTGGGATCCAGACGGCGAACCCCGGCTACCGCTGGTTTCTCGACTACTACCTCGATCAGATGAGCCAGGCCTCGGCCCAAGCCGGCGAACGCCTGCTCGACGTCTTCGATCTGCACCGCTACAGCGACGACGCGGGCGGCAGCCCCAGCGAATCGATCACCGGCCAGACCGATTACGCGACCAACCTCGGCTGCGACGAAGAGCGCGTCCAGTCTCCCCGGGTGCTGTGGGATCCGACGTTCGTCGAGAACAGTTGGGTTCAGGAGTGGGATTCGCAGTTCCTTCCCTACCTTCCGAACCTCAAGGCTTCGATCGCCAAGTACTACCCCGGGACCAAGCTGGGGTTCAGCGAATACGGTTATGGAGGTGAAAGCGACATTTCCGGGGGGCTGGCGGAGGCTGACGTCCTCGGAATCTACGGGAAGTACGGCGTTTACATCGCCGACATCTGGGTCCTGCATTCCTCGCCGCCGCCCCTGTACGTCAGCGCCGCGTTCAATCTCTACCTCAATTACGACGGCGCGGGCGGCAAGTTCGGGAGCACTTCGGTGCAGGAGACCGATTCGGATACGGTCGACTCCTCGGCCTACGCTTCTATCGACATGTCGAACGAGGTCCATTTGGTGGCCCTGAACAAGAGCTTCACCACGCCCGCCGACTTTACAGTCAAGATCGCCGGATCGGTCGCCTACACCCGCGTCCAGGTATACGCTTTCGATTCCACGGGCTCCGCGATCACGCTGCGGGCGCCGGCCGCGATCGCGGCCAACCAGTTCACCTATACGCTTCCGCCGCTCACCGCCGCCCATTTCGTCGCCTCGAGCCCACCGACCGGCTATCTGACCAATCTTTCTGCGCGCGCTTACGTTTCGCCGGGCCTTGGCCCGAACGCCGTCTTCACCGCGGGCTTCGTCACCGCGGGGGCCGACTCCAAGTCGATTCTCGCCCGGGGGGTTGGCCCCGCCTTGGCGAACTTCAACATTGCCAATTACCTGCCGGACCCTTCGCTCACGATCAACGTGGGAT
>JBOHXF010000499.1:0-3844 GCA_050737455.1 Opitutaceae bacterium
CGGACGGACGGAACGGAGCCGCTGCGATGGATATCGCGAAGGAGGATGTCCAGGCGCGCAAGGCCTGGTTCTGCTTTCCGGCCGGCTTGGTTTGCCTGGGCTGCGATCTGCGTTCGGCCGGACCGGAGTCCCTGACAACCTCGCTCAACCAATGCCGGCTCATGTCTGCGGTGGCGATTCTCGGCCCGTCGGGCTGGACCGAGGTTCGGACGTCCCCGCCGATGTCGCTGCCGCCGGCGACACGCGCGGTGCTGCAGGACGGGATCGGCTACATCCTGCTCCAGCGGGGCGGCGCGGTCCTGTCCGCCGGCCCGCAGACCGGCTCCTGGTCCGAACTGCGCAAGGAGGGCGTGTCCGCCGCGCCGGTCGCCGAGGCGGTATTCAGCCTTTGGCTCGACCATGGCCCGCATCCGAAGGGCGCGTCGTACGCCTATGCGCTGCTGCCGCGGACGGACCGTGCGGAGGTGGAGCGATTCGCGCGTGCGCCGGCTTACCGGGTGCTGGCGAATCGCTCCGCGCTCCAGGCGGTGTTTTCGCAGGGAGACAGGATCCTCGAAGCGGCCTTCCACGCGCCGGGCGAGGTGCTCATTCCGGGTGGACCCCGCGTCGCCGTGGACGCGCCGTGCCTGGTGATGGTGGACCTGGCTCCGCCGGTCGCGAAGTTGTGCGTCTCGGATCCCACGGAGAAGCTCGTCTCGGTGCGAGTCGCCGTGGGCGGGAAGAGAATTGCCGTGCGCTTGCCAAGGGGGCCTCGGGCGGGAGCGACGGCGGTCCGACCGATTTAGGGCCGGCCGAAAATCGGCTGGAGCGGATTGCGCTTTCGTTGGGCGCATTCAACTTGCGGGTTGCCGCTTCGCGGCGTTTTCAGCCGCCATGGACCGCCTCGCCGGATCATGTTTTGCACTTGGGCCGATCAAACTTTTGCCGTTTTCCCGGGCCGACATTTGGTGCGTGGGTAGGGGGCGCAGTCCGCGAAGGCACAGCATTTTCCCCATGAAAACCAAGCAGCTCACCATCAGTCTGGCAATAATCGGGCTTGTCGCCCTCGGCACAACCGAGGGGCGGGCCCAAACCGAAACCGTCGCGCCGGCCAATGGCGCCGCGGAGCAGGTCGGCTCGGCGGAGAACAGCCCGTATCTCTTCACGATCGACGCGCCCTACGCGTTCCGCTTCCACCGGCTCGGCGTGAGCGCGGAGATCACGAAGATGGTCATGCCGAACAATTACCTGGGAATCGAGGTTTCCCACTGGGACGCGTTGCCCCATGGCTACACCCTCGCGACGCCGGGCGGCATGTACGGCGCCGACTCGGCGCGCATCAATTATCGGCAGAATATCACCACGGCGAACATCGTCGACCGCTATTACATTCCTCTGACCGTCCTCGGGGACCCGTCCGATCCGACTCCCGTGCAGATCTACCTCGGCGCGAGCGCCGGCGCGGGCTGGGTGAGCAACAGCATCATCGGCCAGTTTCCCGTGGGCTACAGCTACGACGCCAGCCACGGCTCCAGCTTCAGCGGCGAATTGCTGGCCGGAGTGCAGTGGGCCGTCTCGACCACGGTCAGTTTCCGAGCCGGGTACCGTTTCATTTACATCAGCAACGTCACGGAGCCGTCGTACGCGACGGCCCCCGTCGACAGCGGGGCGTTGGAAGCCGGATTGTCGTTCCGCTTCTGACCGCGGCCGCTCCCGCGCTCCTCACCGATTCGGACGGCGGCCGCTCAACAGATCGACCGCCTCCTTCACCGCGTGGCCGAGCCAGGCCGGCCGATTGGCGAGCTCGTAGCCGATCTCCCCGATGGCCTTGTCGAGCATGAGCATGTCGAGCAGTTCGGATGCCGCGGATTCGTTCTCCGGCCAGACCGGGCACCCGGCCATGGTTTCCCGGTAGCGCTCCAGGAATTTCCCCTCGGCGGCGATGCGCCATTCGGCGCAGAACGTCTCGAAATCCCGCAATTGGACGGCGGGCAGTTCCGCGACGGTCCGGGCCGCCGTGGCGGCGGCGTAGTCGAACGATCGCAGGATCCCCGCGACGTCCCTGAGCGGAGTGTGTTTGCGCCGCCGTTCCTCCAGCGGACGGTCCGCGGGCCCCTCGAAATTGACGATGACCACGTCGTTCTGCTTGAGCAGCACCTGGCCCAGGTGCAGATCGCCGTGGCACCGGGTCTTCATCATCTTCAGGCGCTTGACGTCGAGGGTCTCGAGCCGCGAGAGGAGAACCGGCTGCATCTCAAGGAGCGAGCGCACGAGGTCGGTCGTCCCGGCATCCGCCGCTGGCTCCGCCCGCGCCCACTCGCGCAGGCGCCCGAACCGGTCCTCCGCCTTCGCGGCGATTTCCTGCCGCCAGTGCGCCACGTCCGCGTCGGTGAGCGGCTCGGGCCGGAATGCGGGATCCGCCTCCTCCGGCCGGCAGAGGGCGCGGTGCACCTCCGCCAGGCGCAGGCCGAGCCGGCCCGCGATATCCAGATAAAGCCCGTGCTGCAGCGCGGCCGAGTCCGCCGGTTCCGCGGCCGGCGGGGGTGAAAGATGGAGCGAGTCCTGGAAGGACCTCTTGAGATGCTCCCGCGTGTGGGCCGCGAGATCCCCTTGGTTGGCCACATACGACATCAGCAGGCCGAGCGCGGTCGGTTCGCCTTGCGGTTGCGTCCACTCGATCGTTCCAAGGAGGTTGGGTACGGCCGCATCCGGGGCCGAGCGGTTCAGATAGCTCATCATCTCGATCTCCGGATGGACGCCGGCCTCCACGCGCCGGTAGAGCTTGAGCACCGCCCGGCTGTCGACCACGAACGAGGTGTTGGAGAAGATGCTCTCCGCCCGGCGCGCATGGGCTCGATCGGGCGCCCGGAACGGCGCGGATCCCGGAGTCGCGCGGAGGCAAATCCGGCCGCCGCCGTCGACCTCGAGGTCCGTCCCCTGTTCGATGGCCCGGATTGTCGCGAAGGCAAACCCCTCCTGCACGCCGGCGTCCACCAGGGCGCCCTCCGCCCGGTAGCGGCGCACCCGCGCGATGGTCTGCGGCAGGAGGGCCGCCAGCCCTTCGGGCGCGCCCCAGGCGAACCCCGTCGGAATGAAGCACCGGAGCACGGAACCGTCGGCCAGTTCGCCGTCCACGAGCAGGAGCCGCCAGCCATCGGGCGCCCCAACCGCCGCCCCCGGCAGCTCGGCCGCCGCCGCGATGCGGGTGTCGCGGATGGCTTCCGGCTTCGCCGAGAACCAGATCTGGGCAGCCATGAACTTCGGCAGAGCTTCCTTGAGGAAGGTTTCGGCGGCCCTTCCGCCGCGCAGATCGGCCCAGCCGGCGCGGATCACCAACGTGACGAATTCCGGCGGCGATTCCGGCTCGGCGGCGCGCGGGCCGCCGTCCATCTTCGAAGGATCCAGCAGGACGAACCAGAAGAAGCTGTGACCGTGGAGGGTGAGCGCGTACGGGCGGTCCGTGACCGGCGGAAAAACGGAGCGGTCGAACAGGTCGACCGGGATCCGACCCTTGTAAGGCCCGAGCTCCAGTTCCACCGCCTGCGAGCTGCGGGCCAGATTGGCCACGCAAAGGATGACCTCCTCCTCGTAAAGCCGGAGATAGGCGAGAATCTTGCGGTTGCGCGGATAGACGAACGCGATCGTGCCCCGGCCGAAAGCCCGGTGCGAACTGCGGATCGACAGGATGCGCCGCATCTGGTGGAGCAGGGAGGTCGACGACCGGCTCTGCGCCTCGACGTTGACGGACGGATAGCCGTAGACCGGGTCCATGATCGGCGGCAGGTAAAGCCGCGCCGGGTCGGCGCGCGAGAAACCGCCGTTGCGGTCCGGCGTCCATTGCATCGGGGTGCGCACGCCGTTGCGG
>JBOHXF010000500.1:0-5211 GCA_050737455.1 Opitutaceae bacterium
TCCTTCGGCTTGCCGAAATACAGGCCGCCGGTGAGTTCCCGGATGCAGACCACGTCGATCCCGTCCGGGATGCGCTCGTTCTTGACCGGCGAGGCGGCGGCGAGCTCGCGGTAAAGGAGCCCGGGCCGGATATTGGCGAACAGCGTGAAATACTTGCGCAGCGGGAGCAGGGCGGCCCGCTCCGGCTGCTCCTTTGGCGGGAGCTTTTCCCACTTGGGCCCTCCCACCGATCCAAAGAGGATCGCATCGCCGTCGCCGCAGATCCTGAGGGTTGGCTCGGGCAGGGCGTGGCCGTGCCGGTCGATCGCGGCTCCGCCCACCTCGGCGGGCGTGTAGTCCAGGGTCAGACCGTCCTGCTCCGCAACCCGGTGGAGCACCCGGAGGGCTTCCGCCATGACTTCAGGACCGATATAGTCACCGGCCAGGACTGCGAACTTCAACGTGGGCATGGAAAGAGACAACGGTGGCAGGTCCCGGCCCGCCGAGGCAAGGGTGTTTCGGGCCAGGCTTCCGTCCTTCGCGGCACGGATTCATTTCCCGAAGGTCCCCCGAAAGTCACGGACCACGGCGCGGGATTGTCACGAGGGAAAGCGGCTTGGAATGAATCGGCCCGGACGGCTTTTGCGGCTTTCGCTTGCGCGGGCTTTCACCCCGGATGTTCTGGATAGGTTCCACCCATGAAGCTGCACGTCCTGCCCGCCGGACCCATCCAGACCAACGCCTATCTCCTCGCCGCTCCGGACCGCCGCGAAGCCCTTCTGATCGACGCTCCTGGGTCGATTTGGAGCCGGGTCCAGCCTCTTCTCGCCGAGCACGGGTGCCGGCTGACGGAGCTTTGGCTGACCCATGGCCATTGGGACCATACCCAGGGCGCAGCCGAGGTGGTCCGCGAAACCGGTGCGCGGGTGAGCGGCCATGCCGCGGACCGCGATCTCTTCGAGGAGCCCCGGGTGATGTCGGCATTCACCCCGGGGCTCGCTTTGGAACCGGTTCTGGTGGACCGCTGGCTCCAAGGCGGCGAGCGCCTCCCGGCCCTCGGCCTCGAAGCCAGCGTGCGTCACGTCCCTGGCCACTGCCCCGGCAACGTCCTGTTCCACTTCGGGGCATCGAAGGCTGCCTTCGTCGGCGACGCCATCTTCCAGGGGGCGGTCGGTCGGACCGATATCCCGGGAGGCGATTTCGCGGAGCTGGAACGTTCGATCCGGGAGCAGATCTACACCCTCCCCGACGAAACGACCATCTTCCCCGGGCACGGTCCGCGGACGACGGTCGGGGCCGAAAAGGAGGGGAATCCGTTCGTACGGGGTTGAACCATTCGCGGGCTGCACCTTAGGCGGGCCTTCATGGATGCTAGCAACCTGCAGGTGGAGGGGCCGCGGGCGTTGGAGTCCGATGAGTGGGTCAGCAAGGCCATGTGCCCGGGCCTGCGACGGTCATCGCGCGGGCGCTCCTGAGAACATGCAGCCGTCGCGCAGGACAGGGCGTGGGATCAAGGCGTACGCCCGCGAGGACAGCGAGGCCTATCTCAAATGGGACGGGGGCGCGAAGGGCCCGGGCCCTTGATGAAGCTGCGGGCCGAGGCCCGGACGATTGCGGAACGGCTTGGGATGGAGCGGGAGCTGCAAGGATTGGGCGAGATGGTCGACCGGGCGGTGCGGGAGAGCGAAAGCCTCAGGTACCGGATGGCGAGGCATGCGAAAGAAATCGGCGTTCCTCTGGAATGGCTTAAGAGGCGGAATCCGGATGAACTCGCGCAGGCTTTCGGTGGGCGCGCCAGGCCGAGGGGGGGCGCGATGAGGGCTGATCGAAGAGATCCCCTGACTCTACGCGGAGGACGGCGGGGCTTGACTGCGGCGGACCCATACATTATCTGCCATGTATGAAGACCATTACGGTCAATGTAAGTGAGCCGGTCTACCAGGATTTTCAGCGGCATGCGGAAACGAGCGACCGGACGACTTCCGAGCTGATCCGGGAGGCGATGGAGGAATACCGGGACCGGAAGCTCCGGCGGAGGGGGAGCCTAAAGGGGCTGCCGACGTATTCGCTGGGGCGGATGCGCCGGAACCTGGGCGCCAAGGATGATCTCCTGGGCGAGATGATTGGAGGCAGGCCGTGATCGGACTGGACACGTCGTTTCTGGTCGCCCTTTGCGTGCGGGAGCACGCGGCCCATGGGGCGGCAGAGGCGCTTCTGGAAGGGGAGATTGCTGGCCGGCCGGGCGGGTGCGCCCTGGCGCCGCAGGTTCTGACCGAGTTCGTGCACGTCGTGACGGATCCCAAGCGCTTTGCGAAGCCGCTCGAAATGCGGACGGCCCTGGACCTTTGTGATCAGTGGTGGGAAGCGGAGGAGGTCCGAGCGGTTTCGCCGGACGATGAGGCCGGGCGGCTCTTCACGGGCTGGATGCGCCAACATCGGCTGGGCCGGAAGCGCATCCTCGACACCTTCCTCGCGGCGACCTACTTCGCGGCCGGGATCAGGAACATTGTCACCACCGATTGGCGGGATTTCTCGACGTTCGGGGTGTTCGCCGTGCGGCGGATTGAATAGCCGAAGGGCCGATGGCTGACCTATGGTTATGTTCCCGATTCCACACTCCGAAGACCGTCGATTTCCAGACTCCGCTCCTTCCGACGGGAAGAACGGTTCGATTCATTGGACCGGGGCGACAGCGGTTGTAGTAAATATAACCAAGTATCATTAAGGGCGGTCCTGGGCTGCTGCTGCCGGGTTTGCCTTCGCATTCGCAGCGGGTTTCCTCGATGAGGCCCTCGAACACCCGCCCGGCGCGTGCTCCATGGCGTGGAAGAAGCCGACGATTTGCAGGCAACCTGGGACTGTTTGGAACCATCCTGCCCCTGCTCCATCTCCACCTTCCCTGGCCGTCAAGCTTCATGCGTTCAAAATATTGGGGCAGGACGCGGTCAGGATCTTGTGGGAGTTGAACGCGTACCCCGATCAGCGCCCGCGGTCGGGATGGTGGAAGAGCAGGACGCCCGCCACCGAGGTGAGGTTCAGGACGAAGACGAGCAGGAAGGCGCCACGGAACGAGCCCGTGGCCTGCACAATCGCGCCGGTGACGGCGGAGGCCCCGAGGCCGGCGACAGCGAAGAAGAAATCCATGATGCCCAGGGCGGTGCCCGAGCGGCTTCGGATGATGTCGACGTTGACCGCGTAGAAGGCCGCATTGGCCGACATGTTGAGCCCGACGGCCAGCGAGATGGCGGCGAGCGCCGCGCCGGCGGACGGCCGCGCCAGAAGCGGCAGGACGCAGAGGCCGCCGAGCAGTTGGGAGACGGCGATCGGATACGAGCGGGACCGCCGCAGGCTGCCGGTGGCGCGGAGCACGCGGTCGGACAGGTGGCTCACGGCGTACAAGAGCGCGGCCGCCAGCGCCCAGGGCAGCACCGTGAAGAGGCCGGTCTGCCGCAGATTGAAGCCGTAGGTCCGCGTCAGGTACGTCGGCAGCCAGCCCATGAAGAAAAACAGATTGTAGCCGAAGACAAAGAACGCCCAGTCGTTGCTCAGCAGGGTGGGGCTGGTCAGAAGGAATCTCCAGGCGCCCGGAACGGCGGCGTAGCGCCGCAGGCGCAGCTCGCGCGATCCCAGCCCGCGGTCGGCCGCCGGCTGCTCGCGGATGAGCGCCAGCTCGGCATCGTTCACCCGGCGCGACTGCTCGGGAAAGTCGCGGTAGAGGAAAAACCACAAGGGCACCCACGCCGCCCCCAGTAGGCCCAGGATCACGAACATGACCCGCCAGCCGAAGCGGGTAGCCAACTCCGACACCAGCGGCCCTCCCACCATGAGGGCGAGCGGCACCGCCACAAGCGCGCTGCCCAGGGCGACGGCCCGCTCGGGCCGCGGCAGCCAGTCGCCCACCGTGCGATTGAGCCCGGGAAAGTTGGGGCCCTCCGCCAGGCCCAGGACGAGCCGCAGCGCGAACAGGTCGGCCAGGCTGGCGGCGAAGGCGGTCGCAAAGATGCTGGCCGACCAGACGAGCGCCGCCCACAGCCACACGGCCCGCGCCCCCCAGCGGTCCACCATCAGGCCTCCGGCGAAGACCATCACCGCATAGCCGACGTTGAAGGCGGCGAGCGTGAGGCCGATCTGCTCTCCGCCCAGACGGAACGTGCGGCTCAGGATGGGCATCGCGAAGGCGATGGCTGAGCGGTCCACGTAGTTCACCAGGGTGATGGCGAAGGCGAGGGCGATGACCGCCCACCGAAACCGCGTGGCTCGGCTGCTCATGCGGCCCCCAGGCTTGCAGGCCCGGGTCCGTTCGACAACCCTGCAGGCGGCCACCGCCAATTCCCCTGAGAGGCTAAGGGATGAGTTGGGGAGAGACTGACCGATTATTCGAGCCAAGGGGTTATGTCTCGGAAGTTGCGCTTTCGATGAAGCTGTGGCGATTGCACCTGGTGTCGATTCCTGACTGTCGTGAAACGGGGGTGAGAGAAGTCAGAGGAGGGTTGGCGGAGAGCGGGGACGGCCTCGCTCTCTGCCTACTCCACCCCCTTGGCCCCCTCCGACGGTTTATCGGACCAGGGCGGGCGGGGCCAGTCGCCGAAGCGGTGGCGCATCTCCTCGCGCCACTTCTCCCTATCCTCGGGCGGCAGAGACTGCCAACGCTCCATGAAACGGCGGCGCCACGGCGGTCCGAACCCGCCACGGCGGCCGGGCAGCCCTCCGAATAGGATGCGGGAAAGCACGAGCAGGCCGAGGGCTTGCCAATACGTGACGGACTTCATGCCAAGCACCGGGACCGCGACACCGTTCCACAGCCCCATCACGGCCAGGGAGAGAACGGCGAGCACGGCCAGAATGATGACCGGAATCAGGAGGCGAAACTTTCGGCGGGGATGATCTTTCATGGTAAATACTCCTTCCAAAGGGTTTCCAGGCGTCGACGCAGGTGGAGCACCGCGTAGCGCTTGCGCGATACGAGTGTGTTTCGGTTCTCGCCGGTCAGAGCCACAATGTCCTCGAACGACAACCCTTCGAGCTCGTGCCAGACGAACACCTGCCGCTGTTCCCGCGGAAGCTCGGCCAGGGCGGCGTGAAGCTCCTCCCAGAACCGCAGCCGCAGGTGCTCCGTCGCCGGCGTGCGGTCGTCGATCAGCAGCGCCTCGGGCACCTCGAATTCGTGGTCCTCGCCGCCTTCGACGAGCGCCTCCAGGGAGGCCGGCTTGAGCTTGCGATATCGGTCGATGA
>JBOHXF010000501.1:0-7761 GCA_050737455.1 Opitutaceae bacterium
ACCCTGGCGCGCGTCATGGGCGCCGCGGCGGGGGGCAGGCGTTCCCGGAACGCTCCGGCTTCCGGCGACGCCGCCTCCGAACCGGTTTCGCGCCCGGCGCCCTCCGGGGCGCCCGTCCGGATCCTCGTCGCGGAAGACAATCTCGTGAACCAGAAGGTGATCGTGCTCCAACTGCGGCAATTGGGATACGAGGCCATGGTCACCTCCACCGGAGTGGAAGCGCTCGACGCGCTCAAGAGCCGCCCTTATGAACTCATCCTCATGGACGCGCAGATGCCGGAGATGGACGGCATCGAGGCCACGCGGCGCATCCGCGCGGCGGAACGGGGGGACGGGGCCCGGCGCCCGGCGCGCATCATCGCCATGACCGCCAGCGCCATGGAGTGCGACCGCACCGCGTGCCTCGCCGCCGGCATGGACGATTTTCTGCCCAAGCCCGTGCGCCCCTTCGCTCTCCGGGCGATGCTGGAGCGTCATCTGACCCGCGAGGCCGGCGCGCCTGTCTTGGCGACGGCCGGTTGACATCCGGGCGATGAGCGCCGGCCGCCCCTTCCCAGAAATCGCCTGGTCGCCCTCGGGTTGCCCGGAGGACCAGGCGGAATTGGAACAGATCCTCGTCAACGCCTTCCTGGAAAACATTCCCGACAGCGTGTACTTCAAGGACCGCGAGTCGCGCTTCGTCGCGGTGTCGCACTCCAAGGCGGAACGCCATGGCGAGGCCGACCCCGAGCGGCTCGTCGGAAAGTCCGACGCCGACCTCTACCCGCCGTCCCACGCCCGCAAGACCCGCCAGGACGAGGAGGCCATCATGGCCACGGGAATCCCGAAGGTGGGCCAGGTGGAGCGGCTCACGCTTCCGGACGGCGGCGCGCGGTGGTCCCGGACCACCAAGCTCGCCCTTCGCGACGAAACGGGCCGCATCGTCGGCACCTTCGGCATCAGCGAGGACGTCACCGCCGCGCGCCGGCCCGTTTCTGGCGGACGAGCGGCGGATCCTCCGAACCGGCGAAGGCTTCGTCGCCAAGCCCGAAAAGACGGCGTGGGACGACGGCCGGGTCACTTGGGCGCTGACCACAAAATTGCCGCTGCGTAACGCGCGGGGCGAAATCGTCGGCACCTTCGGGATCAGCAAGGACATCACCGAGGAGAAGAGGCTGGAGTCCTCGCTCGAGGAGGCGCACCGGGAGCTGATCGGCGCCTCCCGCCTCGCAGGCATGGCCGAAGTGGCCACCGGCGTCCTGCACAACGTCGGCAACGTGCTCGGCAGCCTGAACGTGTCGGCGGCCCTGATCTCGAAAGCCCTGCGTGATTCGAAGGCCGGGACCCTGGCGAAGGCGTCCGAACTGATCCACCGGAACGCGGCCCAGCTCGGCCGGTTCTTCACCCGCGACCCGAAGGGTCAGCTCATCCCGGACTTCCTGAGCTCGCTCGCCCATGCGCTCGCCGAGGAGCGCAAGCGGATCCTCGAAGAAGCCGAGGCGCTCCGCCGGAACATCGACCACGTCAAGGAGATCGTGGCGATGCAGCAGGCCTACGCGAGCACGGCCGGCGCTCTCGAAGCGCTCGCCCCCGCGGCGCTGATGGAGGATTCGCTCCGGATGAATTCTTCCGTTCTCGGGCGCGACGAGGTCGAGCTGGTCCGCGATTTCCGGGAGGTTTCCCCCGTCCGGGCCCAGCGCGGCAAAGCCCTTCAGATCCTCATCAACCTCATTCGCAACGCCAAGCACGCGGTGGACGAGGCGTCGATCCCCGACAAGATCATCACCCTGCGCATCGCGCCCGGCCCCGGCGGCCGGGTCCGCCTCACGGTCCGGGACAATGGGGTCGGCATTCCCGCCGAAAATCTGACCCGCATTTTCGCCCACGGATTCACCACCCGGCCCGGCGGCCACGGCTTCGGCCTGCATTCGAGCGCCCTCGCGGCCCGGGAACTGGGCGGCTCCCTGACCGTCGCCAGCGACGGCCCGAACACCGGCTCGGCCTTCACCCTGGAGCTGCCCGCGGCCCGCCCCAACCCGGATCATTCATGAGGTTTTGGCCCTCAAGCGAGGGCACAATTGATCGGCGCATCAAGTGCCGCTTGAAGGAATCCCGGCCATGGTGAGCCACCCTGCAGTTTGACGTGAATCAAGATATGGGGAGTACATTTCTCGTATGGTAAGGACATCGATAACAAGCAAGGGACAGACAACGATCCCCATCGATTTGAGGAGGAAATGGAAAACGTCGGAAGTGATTTGGGAGTTGTGCCCGGATGGGTGCGCGCATGTCCGTCCCGTCCCGGATGTCATGGCCCTTTTCGGCGCGGCGAACGACGGTGCGCTCCGCGATCCTTCGGAAAAAAAGAAGGCGCGTGAAGCAATAGGGCGCGCGGCGGACCGGAAGCCATAACGCGATATCACCTGGACGCACCGCGCGCCTCGACAAGACGACCGCGTCCGTTCTACTCCAGTTCGTGCGCCAGCTCGGCCTCGTCGAAGGGACGCCGCACGTGACGCTCCTTCAAGACCCGCTCGAAGTCGCGCCGATTGAGCCCCGCGAATTCCATGGCCTTGCCGATGGGCAGCGCTCCGCGCGCATAAAGCACTGCCGCAAGATCGCGGCTGAGCTCCACGCGCAGTTGTTCCGGCGGCAAATGCAACTCGGCCACCGCCGAATCGGGAATCTCGATCGTCATGGCCATGCTGAAACGAATAACGAACAACGGGCCGGCGGCAAGGCTTCAATGGGGCCGCGCCGCAGGAGGCGCGGAGGATTTTCCGAAACTGCTTCAATAAACACGCTCAACTATCACCTTCAACGGGGCCGCGCTTCTAAGAGCGCGGAATTGCCGCCGGTCCGTCGTTCATGCTTCACCCTCCTCGCGAAGAAACTTTTCCACCAGGTCGTCGCCGTAATGGATGCCGGCCTCGATCATCTGTCCGAGCAGGGGCCGAATTTTCCGGATCAGGCCTCTCTTCCGGGCCTGCCGCAAAACCCACAGACTGCCGACCGCTTCGACTCCCAGCGCCCTTGCCTCCCTCCGGCCAGCCAATTCGTCCAAAAGCACCGGAAGGCTTCGCTCCATCGCCAGCACGATGGCTTCGGACTCGCCCGAGCCACCGAGCTTTTGGCGAAGCCCGGCCAAAACCGGCGATGTGTCAACTGCCGTCCGAAGGAGCCACGCGCCTGCCGCCAGTTCGACCTGCATTTGTCGCGCCTCGATCCAGCCTGCACCATTCGTGACCACTTCGTGATACACTGCTTCCGGAACCAGGATCCGAGGAAAAACTCCCCGCAAGATATCGAGCCTCCCGATGGAGGAAAAGGCAATGAGCGGGGACGTATTCGCAGCGCAAAGGCTCATGAGCGCCAACACGAATAGGCTTGCATCGAGCAGTCAACATGTTTTAACACTCTCAATTATTAGAACCGATTCCACTGCGATTCGATGCTTTCTTCCAAGCCGCAGCGCGAAGGGTAATCCGCCCTACGATTACCGGTGCCGCCTTGCGTGCGGCGAGCGCGGCAGCCGCTCTGAAGCCGAATGGCTGGCCGGCCGATCCCCCTGCGCATCGCGCCTGATCTCAATCCTCACCGGCCTTGGCAAGACGGCGGCCTGAAACGACTTATTCCATGCCTCAGTTAACTTTCTCCGCGGTTTTTACGGAGCTTACCGGCAACGCTCCGTTCCCGTGGCAAACCGCGCTCTACGAGCGTTGTGCTGCTGGCCAGTTTCCAGCGGCGGCCAATATACCAACTGGCCTCGGAAAAACTTCCGTCGTTGCGATCTGGCTCATCGCCCTCGCGCAATATCCTGACCGCATACCCCGCCGCCTCGTCTATGTCGTCAATCGTCGCACCGTCGTCGATCAAACGACCGCCGAGGTCGAACGGCTCCGCAAGGCTCTTAAAAAACCGGAACTCACCGAAGTCCGTAACGCGCTGGCATCATTGTGCGCCCTCCCACTGCCGACACCTGATGCGCCATTGGCCATCAGCACCCTGCGCGGGCAGTTCGCCGACAACGGTGAATGGTGTGCCGACCCGAGCCGTCCCGCCGTCATCGTCGGCACCGTGGACATAATCGGCAGCGGACTGCTGTTCAGCCGCTATAACCGTGGTTTCAAAACGCGTCCGCTTCACGCCGGTTTCCTCGGGCAAGATGTGCTGCTCGTCCACGACGAAGCTCACCTTGAGCCCGCCTTCCAGACGCTGCTCGAAGCAATCGTCGCCATACAACGCAACGCCGGCGATCGGTGTAAACTGCGCGCCATCGAACTCACGGCGACCAGCCGTGCCTCGAGGGCAAACGGTACCGAGAAACCGTTCGGATTGGACGAAAATCCACACGACAAAGATACCGACAACGAGACTGTCAAAAAGCGCATCACGGCCGCCAAACGGCTGGTGCTCATCCCTATCACCAGAATCGAAGACGGCAAAGACAAGGCAAACGACGGCACGGTTCGCGATAAAATTCTCGAATGTGCCTTGGCCAGAAAGGACAGTCATCGCGCCGTCGTCATCTTCGTTCGTTCAGTGGAGGCCGCCGTCAAAATCAAAGACGAACTCGCCAAAAAGAAATGCTCCGTCGCTCCGCTCACCGGCACAATGCGTGGCAAGGAGCGTGACGAACTCGTCTCAAAAAATCGCGTCTTCCAACGTTTCCTTCCCGACAATGACCGCGCCGATGGCGTCACTCCCGCCACCGGCACGGTTTTCCTTGTCGCCACCGCCGCCGGCGAAGTCGGCGTAAACATCTCCGCCGACGATCTCGTTTGCGATCTCACGACTTACGAAAACATGGTGCAGCGTTTCGGACGCATGAATCGCTTCGGAGATCGAGACGACAGCGAGATTGTCGTCATCTATCGTGAGAATCTTCAGGCTAACTACGACGAAGGCTTGGAGAAGGCAGCATCCGCGAAGAACGACTCCGACAAAAAGGTCGCCGCGTATCAGCGGAAAAACCAATCCATCCTCCGCGTCATCAAGACACTCGATCTCCTGAAAAAACTCGGCGGCTCCGCTAGCCTTGCTGCACTCAACGCCTTGGACTCCGCCGAACGCGTCGCTGCATTTTCTCCGCCTCCTAAAATACGAGTCGCCACGGACATCCAGTTCGACGCTTGGACGCTCACCTCCGTCCGTTCGCCCATCGCCGGGCGGCCTCCGGTCGCCGCTTATCTGCATGGCGAAGCCGAATGGCAGCCCCCCGAGACTCACGTCGCTTGGCGTGAAGAACTCGATGCACTCGGCACGCCAGGATTGTGCGAGACCTACCGGCCCGCCGAACTCCTCGAAGACTTCCCGCTCAAGCCGCACGAACTACTGCGTGACACCAGCGAGCGTATTCACGACCAGCTCGTTCTCATTCTAGAAAAACTACAGGCGAAACACACCCCACTTCCCAATGCCTGGCTCGTCCGAGAGGATGGCGACACGGAGGTCTTCCCTCTCCGCATGCTCGCCGATCAGGAAACCAACGAAGACGATGACGAAGAAGGCGAGGAGGAGGAATCCGGAGAAAGCATCGGCGACGCCAAGAAAGCGGAAAAAGCGCGCCGGGATCGCACCATCGCGCTAATCGCCAACACCACGCTTATACTGCCCGCGTCACTCGGCGGCATCGAGAACGGCCTGTTCACCCCCAACGCCGTCGGCTACGACGCCGATGTCGCTGACATCCCCGGCCAACGTTGCCGCGTTTGGAGCCACTCGCCCGAAATACCCGCCGGCCATGCCCTCATCCGCCTTATCGACAAGGGTCTTGTCGATGAAGAGACTGACGACACCGGGAAGCACATCGACCGCTATTGGCTCTGGCTCGAGGCGAAACCCTGCGCCACCAACGGCGCTCGCTCCAATCCGGCAACCGCAGAAACCCTCTGTGGTCACACCGCTGCTGTCACCGCCAACGCCGCAGCAATCGCAACGAAACTCTTTCCCGACACATCCGCGCTTGCCATCGGCGAGCCTGACTTGCGCCGCTGCATCGTGGTGGCCGCGCGTTTGCATGACCTCGGCAAAAATCGCGCGCAGTGGCAGCGCAATCTCGGCAACCTCGCCTACGACCTCGCCAAGCCGGAAACCATTCTCGCCAAATCCGCGCCTGGTACGCGCCCGCGCACGGTCGCAGAGCGCTATCGGCACGAGTTCGGTTCGCTCAACGACGCCTCCGCCGACGCCGCATTTTTCGCACTCAGCGAGATCGAACGTGAGATCGTCCTGCACGTCGTCGCGGCTCATC
Organism: Opitutaceae bacterium; assembly: GCA_050737455.1. Lineage (GTDB taxonomy): Bacteria > Verrucomicrobiota > Verrucomicrobiia > Opitutales > Opitutaceae > Palsa-1447. The sequence continues at coordinate 6,233 of JBOHXF010000501.1, forward strand.
ACGGACGTGCTCGGCCGCACTTCCCCTCCGACGAGATCGGCGACAACGCCACCATGCCAGACGCCGACGCCATCATCCTAGCCACCGAAATCCCGCGCCGCTTTGCGCGCCTGCAACAACGCTTCGGCCGCTGGGGACTCGCCTGGTTGGAATCCCTCCTCCGCGCCTCCGACTACGCCGCCAGCGCGGGCCTCGTTGCCACTGACCATGATTGTCCCACAAAGAACGCTCACATCAACGATTCTTCGCAGGCCGGACAACCGCCACTCACGACGATCACGTCACAACATGCCCCTACCGCCTCCCTCGCGGTCAATCCTGCCAACCCCGGTCACTATTTCGCATGCTGCGGCCTCTTCGAACTCGCCTCCCGCCTCACCGCCTGTGGCTGTGCTACTGAGCCCTCCGTCCTCGCATGGTTCGAGCGAGACTCGATCGCTCGCGAATGGCGTTTCCATCTGGCAAACACTCCGTCTCTCGCAGAGCTCCTCGAAAAAATCACGGCCGCTGAAATCACCGCGCTCAACCCCGACGATGCTACCGCCTCGCCACTCGTAATTGGCGTTCCCTTCAGCATCCACCTTGATTGGTGGAAAACCGCCACCCGTGACACGGTTGCGCTCAAGGTCTGGGCGGGCACGATGGAATGCCCACGCATTGCTCGCTCCATGCAAGCCGCTGTGAAAGCCGCCTGCGCCTCCGCCGGATTCATTCACGAGAAACTGCTTCTGGAAAGTCGTATCACTTATGACTCGAATAATCCCGACAACAAGGTCGAGCCGTTCTATTTTGATGCCAACCGCGGCCACAACGCGCACTCACGCGACGTCGGTTTCGCGGCAAACGATCTGAAGCTAGAGACTCTCGCCGCACCTGCCGTTGAGTTGCTCTCACTCGTCGGCCTACAACGTGCCACGCCCGCCCCTGTACCGGACGTGTCTCGACGTTTCGACTACCATCCTTGGATGCGTCCACTGCCCATCTCGCTTCTGGCGACTGCCGTCAACGGTCTGCTCCCTGACAAAGCCCGGGACACCTTCCGCTTCGAGAGTTGGTTCCGCACAGGCCAAAGAAAGCACAAGGCATTCCTCACCGCACGGACCATCTCCCCCGTCAGTTTCACTACATTAGTCACATAACACCCAAACATTAGCACCATGAGCGATAACAACCTCACCAAGTTCGACCATTACCTTGCCGCCAACGGCCCCGCCGCCCTCGTCGTCCGCGAAAAGCTCGTTCCCGTCGAAGGCTCCGACGCTGTTTTCTTTCCCGCCACCTACGCCCCATCCAAAGACGGATCGTTCAAGGGCGGCTATAACATCGATGCCTTCGCGGACGGCACAAACATTACACTCGTTGACAGCGTCGGCTCGCAGGCCAATCGGATTGAGCCGCTTTTCAAGGCTGGCGACTACGCCGCACTGGTCCCGCAGGTCATCATCAAGGCCGGTGAAAAGAGCATTAACCTTCTCGATGCCGGACATCGCGCGGGCGACGCCATTGTGCGCTGCTCGTCCCTGCAGAGC
>JBOHXF010000502.1:0-7029 GCA_050737455.1 Opitutaceae bacterium
GTACAGTGGCCATGGTGTGTGAGGTTGGATCGGTCCCCAACACGGTTATCGGCACCTCCCGCCGCAAGTTTAGCGTCCCCATGCCCTTTCCGAGCGGGAAAAGATAACCCCGCCCGCCCCGTAAAGTTTCCCCCCGGCCGCGACGATAACCCTTCCGTCGCGGTTCAGCCGCGGCCGGCGCGATCCGGAGCCGCCTCCCCGGAATCCGACTGCGACACGGACGTCGCGCTCAACATCAAGGAAGATACCATGTCAGTCGTCATCAACACGAATACCGCGGCGCAGATCGCCGCGAACAACCTAACGAACTCGAACTCGATGCTGCAGGAGACGATGAACCAGCTCTCCAGCGGCTCGAAGATCGTGAACCCCTCGGACGACGCCGGCGGCCTCGCCGTGTCCATGAAGCTCCAGGCCACATCCGACCGCGAAAGCGCGCTGCAGGACAACATCGGAGACGCGATCTCCTACCTCCAGACCCAGGACGGCGGCTTGCAGATCGTCGGCTCGATCCTCGACCGGATGTCGCAGCTCGACACCCTGTATCAGGATCCGACCAAGAACACGTCCGACCAGGCCAACTATGAGGACGAGTTCACGCAGCTCCAGCAGCAGCTCACGGCGCTCGACGGCGAAACCTTCAACGGCGTCAGCCTGTTCGGCTCGTCCAGCTTCACCGTCGACGTCACGGACGACCTCGCGTCGACCTCGGGCGTGACGGTGGCCGCCCAGGATCTGTCGAACAGCGGCACCGGGATCGGCGCCATCACTCCGACCTCGTTCACACTGGGCAACGACGCCCTGACCGACATCACCAACGCCATCCAGAACGTCGCCACCATGCGCGCCAACAACGGCGCCGAGCAGAGCCGGCTCAACTTCGCCAGCACCCTGCTCACCACCAACCAAACCAACCTGCAAAGCGCCATCAGCAGCATCTCCGACGTGGACGTCGCCTCGGCCACCACCCAGTTGGCCAAGTGGAACGTGCTCGTCCAGTCCGGCGCCGCGATGCTCTCGCAGGCCAACCAAACCTCCCAAATTGCCCTGAAACTCATCACCGGCTAACGCCTCCTGAGCCTGGCTGCCCCGCGCGGGGCGGATTGATTGCCCGTCCTCGCGCACTTTTCCCGCGGTTGTCGAAAGCGGGCCGCCAGGCTGGGGCCGGCGTGGATACCCAAGCGCGCGATCCATTCGCGCCCGCGCGGCTTCGGCCGCGCGAGTTCTTTGAGGTCAGCTCCTCAATAGGCGCGGCCCGGCGCCACCCCCCGGGCCCGTGGCGACGGCGGATCGTCGCATCAGATCAAGGATAGATACCATGTCAGTCGTGATTAATACCAACACTGCAGCGAGCGTTGCCGCAAACAACCTCGCTTACTCGACATCGATGCTGAACGAGAGCCTGAACAAGCTCTCCAGCGGTTCCCGAATCGTCAACCCGTCCGACGACGCGGGCGGCCTCGCGGTGTCCATGAAACTCACCGCCACGGCCAATCGCGACACGGATCTGGAAGACAACGTCAACGACGCGGTCTCCCTCCTGCAGACGCAGGACGGCGCCCTCCAAGTTGCCGGATCGATCCTGGACCGCATGTCGCAACTGGAGACCCTGTACCAGGATCCGACCAAGAACTCGTCCGACCAGGCCAACTACGACGACGAGTTCACGCAGCTCCAGGCCGAACTCACCACGTTGACCCAGCAGACGTTCAACAGCGTGAGCCTGTTCGGCACCGGCCAGACCCTGTCCGTCTACACCACGGACGACCTGTCCAGCGCGAATGCGATCGGCGTGACGGAGCAGGCGCTGTCCAACACCAGCACGGGCGTCGGCGCGATCACCGCCACCGGGGTGAGCAGCCTCGGCAGCACCGGCCTGGGAACCACGGCAGCGGATCGGCTGACGACGATCACCGACGCCATCCAGAACGTCGCCACCATGCGCGCCGTGAACGGTGGCGAGCAGAGCCGCCTCAACTTCGCCAGCACCCTGCTGACGACGAACGAGACGAACCTGCAGGCCGCCAACAGCGCGATCAGCGATGTCGATGTGGCCCAGGAGACCACGAACCTGGCCAAGTGGAACGTGCTCGTGCAAGCGGGCGCCTCCATGTTGACGCAAGCCAACCAGAGTTCGCAGATCGCCCTCAAGCTCATCACCGGCTAAAGCGCCGCCGCGGTGTTCTAATCCGCCCTTCCCCGGCCGCTTCGGCGGCCGGGGCAATGCGGAAAGGAGCTCCCACCGCAGCGGAGGCCCAAAGCCGAGAGCGAGAGGCCAGTTAGTCACAGGTCCAGCAAGGCCCCGGCATCGTCCGGGGCCTTCGCTATTTGACAGCACGCCCGCCCCGCGCCGAAGCTCCCCGCCGGTGGCCGACGCTTTCCGACCCGATCCCGACCTTCCCCAGGCCCACTTCGAGGCGGCCCGGCTGAGCGAATCCGGCAATGCCCAACTCGCCCGTGGCCGCGTCGCCGACGCCCTCGCCGCCCACCGCCGCGCCGCCGCCCTCTGGCCTCAATCCGGAGCCATTCAATGCAACCTCGGCAACGCCCTCCAGGCCGCCCGCCTCCCCGAGGAGGCCGAGGCCGCCTTCCGCCGCGCCCTCGCCGTCCAGGCGGACATGGCCGAAGCGCACAACAATCTCGGCGCCATCCTTCTTCAGCGCCGCCGTCCCGCAGAGGCTCTGGCCGCCCTCGACCGGGCCATCGCCCTCCGCCCCGGGTATGCCGATGCCTGGTACAACCGAGGAAACGGGCTGATCGCGATCGACCAGCCGGCTGAGGCCGAAGCGGCGTTTCGCCGGGCTTTGGCGCTGGCGCCCGGCCATGCCCGCGCCCGGCTCAACCTCAGCGTCCTCGCAAGCAATCGCGGCAACGCCCTGGTCGCCGCCAATCGGCCGCGCGAGGCATTGCACGCCTATCGGGAGGCGCTGGAGGCCGACCCGGATTCGCCCGACATCCGGTATAACGAAAGCCTGGCCCGCCTCGTGTTGGGCGAGTTCGCCGCCGGCTGGACGGGCTACGAAAGCCGCTCCGCATGCAAGGGCCGAAAAGTCCCGCGCGTCTTCGGCGCGCCCCGTTGGGACGCTCGGACGCCGCTTTCGGGGCGGTCGATCCTCCTTTACGCGGAGCAGGGCCTGGGCGACACGCTTCAATTCGCGCGGTATATTCCGCTGCTCGCGGCCCGTGGCGCGAAGGTCCACCTCGAAGCCCAGCGCTCGCTGCATGCGCTCTTGCGGGCCTCGTTCCCCGACCTCGGGTCCCTCGTCGGCAAGGGCGACCCCCTCCCTGGGGCCGATCTGCATTTTCCGCTGCTCAGTCTGCCTGGCGCCTTCGGCACGTCATTGGACTCGATTCCCTCCGGCTCGGGCTACCTGCGGCCGCCGGCCGATCGCATCCGGCGTTGGCGGACCCGCTTCGCCGCTGAGGCGCGGCCCCGGGTGGGCCTGGTCTGGTCCGGAGCGGCCGGACATCAGAACGACCTCCGTCGATCTCTGACCTTCGAGCGGTTGGCTCGCGCGCTTCCGACGTCGGGGATCCGATATGTCAGCCTGCAAAAGGAGGTCCGCGAGACGGACCTCCCCTCCCTGCGCGCCTTTCCTTCCCTCGTCGCCCTCGGCTCCGAGGTCTCCGACTTCGCGGATACCGCCGCGGCTGCCGCGGAACTGGACTTGATCCTGTCCGTCGATACCTCCGTGGCCCATCTCGGCGGCGGCCTCGGCCGCCCGACCTGGATCCTGCTCCCCTTCTCGCCCGACTGGCGCTGGCTCCTGGATCGAACCGACAGCCCGTGGTACCCCACCGTCCGCCTATTCCGGCAATCCGAGCCGGATCGCTGGGACCCGGTCCTCGATCATCTCCATGAAGCGCTGACGCGCTGGGCGCGGGACCGTCCCGACCTGCCGGCGAGGTGAGGAAGAGTGAAAAGTGACTCGATCACGTTCACGGTGCTCTCCCCTGCGCCCGAGGACGTTTTTCGATCGACTTGGCCTTTGGCGGCCCCTAACCGGAACTCCCGGGTCCGCCGTCAATCGGTCCAAGTCTTGCCGCGACGGCTTCCTCGATCGCGCACTCGAATCGCCGGGTGAACCCTGGACCGTCGCACAGCCGGCTGGAAAGCACCCCTTCCCGGAGCCCCGCGCGAAGTTCCGACAAACGCTTCGGATCGGATCCAAGCGCCCCGCACTTCGCCCGATATTCTTCGGGAGAGTTCGCCACCCATTCCGGATGGCCGATCGCCGCCAGGAGGCTGGCGCCCACGCGCGAGGCGTGAACGCGTCCGGCGAGCGTGATCACAGGCACGCCCATCAGCAGCGCCTCGCAGGTCGTGGTCGCTCCATTGTACGGGAACGGATCCAATGCGGCGTCGATGCCGTCATACTGCCGGAGGTGGTCCGCGACCGAGCGCATTTCTCCGTCGCATCCGATCCGGCCGCCGGGCACGCCGGCCGCCTCGAAGCGTTCGCGCAGCCGCGCGGCGGTTTTCGGATCGGCGAGGCCCCGTGACTTGAATTGAATCCTTGAGCCCGGCGTCTCCAGGAGGATCCGCGCCCATAGCCGGATCACCTCGTCGTTCACCTTGGCCAGATTGTTGAAGCAGCCGAACGTGACAAAGCCGTTCGCTTCCAATGGCGCACGGCCCACCGGGGGGGCGCCTGCCGGCGGCTCGTAGGCCATGAACGGTCCGGGCAGCCGCAGCAGCCGCTCGCTGCACCAGCCATCCGCTTCGCCGGAGGGATCGGTCAATGCGTCGACTATCCTGTAGTCCATCTGCCGCAATCCGGTCGTATTGGGATACCCCAGCCAGGTGACCTGGACGGCCGCCGGCCTTCGCGCAAACACGAGCAGCCGATTGCCGGCCGTGTGCCCGGCGAGATCCACCAGAACATCGATGCCGTCCGACCGAATGAGTTCCGCGGCCGCCTCGTCGCCGAGCCGCGCAATATCGCGCCAATGCTCGGCGATGCCTCGGAGATGGCGCGTCATGGCGTCACCCGTGGCGGCGCTGGAATAGCAGAACACCTCGAACCGGTTCCGGTCGTGCGCGCGCAATACCGGCAGAATGAAAAACGGCACCGCATGCTGGACGAAATCCGCCGAAACATACCCGATCCGGAGCCGGCCGGAACGTCCGCTCCCCGTCGGGGCCGGCCAGTCCCCCGGGGCTGCGTGAAGCGCCGCCCAGCGCCGATGCTCCGCCGCGACTTCGCCCGGATCCATGCCCGGCACCAGATTGAGCGTGTAAAGGAGATTGCTGCCCGTACGCGGATCCCGTTTCAAAGCCAGCGCCGCCCGATGCTCCGCCAGCGCTTCCTCCGAGTGCCCCTGGGCTTTCAGGACCCGCCCCAAATTATCGTGAGCCGCGGCATAACCCGGCTTCAGCGCCAGCGCCCGCTTCAACTCGTCCGACGCCTCGGAACAGCGGCCTTGCGTCGCCAGCGCGTGCCCCAGGACGTTCCGTGCCTCGGCGCGATCCGGCTCGAGCTCCACGGCCGCGCGGAACGACTTCAGCGCTTCCGCCGGTCGGTTCATCTCCAAGCAGTTTACTCCCAGATTGAGATGCGCCGCGGCGTTCTTCGGTGCCAGCCGGACCGCCTCCCGCAGCATGAGATCCGCCTCGCGGTGGCGGCCCAGACTCTTCAGAAGGTTTCCAAGCTGATGGTAAGCCTCGGGCGAAGGTTCCCGGGCGAGCAACGCCTCGAGCCGCCCAAGAGCCTCCAGCGGCCTTCCCTTCCGGCGCAGCCTCGCCGCCTCCAGCAGTTCGGACCCGGACGCCAGGAGATCAGCCGGCATCTTCGAAGGCCGCCAGCGGGATCCCTTCGGACGTCTCCGTCAAGGCCAGCATAAGCATGGCCTCCATCACTTCCTCGATTCTTTCACACGCGCGGTCGACTGAAAATTCCGTGGCGCGGGCCTGGGCGGCGCGTTGAAGCCGGGTCATGGCGGCCCCATCCTGCGCCAGGCTTCGCAGCTTGTCGGCGAGATCCTCCGCGCTTTCGGCAGCGAAGTGGAGCCCGTCGGTACCGTGCCGGACGACCTCCTTGGCGCCCCCGGTTCCGCTCGTCACCACGACCAGCCCCGACGCCATCGCCTCCACCTGGGAGATCCCGAACGGTTCGGGGCATTGGCTAGGGAACACGAAAACGTTGCTGCGCGCGTAGAGCGCCGCCGCGGCGTCCCGTTCGGGATTCGCGGAGAATCGGATCTTGTCGCCCAAACCGGATTGCCGAACCACCTCCTGCAACTGCTCCAGGTATTCCGGGTCCGGCGCTTCGCCCGCGATCTCGGCTCGAAAATCCACACCCAGGTTCCTCAGGTCCTTCAGCGCCTGCACCAGCACATGGGCGCCCTGGCCCGGCAGCATCAAGCCCGAATAGCAGATCCGCAAACTTGTGTTGTCCGGGAGGATGAACCGGAAGAACCGATCGGTCCGCGCGCCCGGATACACGGTTTCGATCCGGGCCGGGGAATATCCCCCCTGGCGAAGCGCGAGCCCGTTCCAATCGCTGCAGGGCGCGATCCAATAACGCGCCGAGCACGGCTGCATCGCGGTGGGATACCCTGGGGCCGCATTCGCCAGCATGTGCAGGACGGGAAACCCGTTGTTGAGCGCCGCCTGCACGAGGTTCGGCCCCAGCAAATCGAGATTGCCCGCAAGGATGAGATCGGGGCGAAACTCGTTCAACTCGGCCCGCCAGCGCTTGAGATTGCGATGGTTGCGCGCAGCGACCTCCCCCTGGGCGTGCAGCGTGGGACGGCATCCGGTCTTCCATTGCCCGAAAAGCTCCAGGCTCCGCGCCATCCGGGCTTCCCACGCCCGGTCCTCATCGCTCCGGCCCTCGGCCGGCTCGCCCCCCGCTGCAGCCACGCGCACTTCATGCCCGCGGGCAAGCAGCCCATGCGCGAAATCCCGCATCATCCGGCCGTAGTCGCCCGGATCGCCGGACTGAAAGACGTTGGTCAGGATCAGGATGCGGCGCGGCTGCAGCGCGGTGGTCCCGCGCCAGCGGCCGATCGCCCGCAGATAGGGGC
>JBOHXF010000503.1:0-4477 GCA_050737455.1 Opitutaceae bacterium
GCAGCTTGCGCCCCAGGCCCCCGCAGCCGGGGCAGGCCCCCTCGGAATGATTGAATGAGAAATGCCGGGGCGTCAGGCGCTCGAAGAGATCCCCGCAAATTTCGCAGGAGAGCCGTTGCGAGAGCCGGATTTCCCTCCAGGGCGCGTCCGGGCCGCTCTGGGCGAGGATGGCGGCGCGGTCGTGGCCTTCGCGGAAGGCGAGCTCCAGGGAATCGGAAAGCCGGGCCCGCTGGTCCGGGGAGGCGACGAGCCGGTCGACGACCAGATCCACTTCGCGCTCGCGGGTCCCGGTGGGCAGGAGGTTAGGCTCGTCCAGCGTGCGGATCTCCCCGTCCAGCCGGATTCGCTGGAAGCCCCGCTGGCGCAGCCGCGGCAGCTCGTCTCGCAGGACGCTCGGCTTGGCGCGCAGGCACGGAGCCAGCACCAGGATCCGCTCGCCCGGCGCATCGGCGAGAACCCGGGCCACATTGTCGTCCAGGGAGCGCCGGACGACCTGCCCGCCGTCCTTTGGGCAATGGGCCTCCCCGGCAAGGGACCACAGGAGGCGGGCGTAATCGGCGATCTCCGTGACGGTGGCGATCGTGCTCCGAGGCGATCCGCCGCCGGTCCGCTGCTCGATCGCGAGGACCGGCGAAAGCCCATGGATGAAATCAACGTCCGGCCGCTTGAGCTGTTCGAGCATCTGCCGGGCCTGGGTCGAGAGGCTCTCGATGTACTTTCGGTATCCTTCGGCGTACAGGGTGTCGAACGCGAGGGAGGACTTCCCTGATCCGCTGGGGCCCGTGACGACGATCAGCTTCCCGCGGGGGAGGCGCAGCTCCAGGTTGCGCAGGTTGTGCTCCCTCGCCCCTTTGATGTGAATGTCGGTGGAAACGGGCATAATCCGAACCCCCAGGCTAGCCGCCGGTGGGCGCCGGCGCAACTTCGCGCCGCCGCTCAGCCGGTTCCGGGATAAGCTGGAAAATCCGGCCGGACCTGCTTGGATCCGGGCATGCCCAGAATCGTTCGCGCCGGACTCATCCAGGCTTCGAGCACGCATCCCGGCACGGCGCCCCTGCCGAAGATCAAGCGGGCCATGATCGACAAGCACATCGGCTTCCTGGAAAAGGCGGCAAAGCGGGGCTGCCGGGTGGTGTGCCTGCAGGAGATCTTTTACGGTCCGTATTTTTGCGCCGAGCAGGCGACCCGCTGGTATGAGACGACTGAGCCGGTCCCCGGGGGGCCGACGATCCGGCTCATGATGAAGACGGCCCGGCGACTCGGGCTCGTGCTCGTCGTCCCGATCTATGAAATCGAGGGGACAGGCATCTATTACAACACCGCCGCCGTCATCGACGCGGACGGCAAGTACCTGGGCAAATACAGGAAAAGCCACATCCCGCAGTGCGCCCCGGGCTTCTGGGAGAAGTTCTACTTCAAGCCGGGCAATCTCGGCTATCCCGTGTTCGATACGGCGGTCGGCCGGATCGGCGTCTACATCTGCTACGACCGCCATTTCCCCGAAGGGGCGCGCTGCCTGGGCCTGGCGGGCGCGGAGATCGTCTTCAACCCCTCCGCCACGGTCGCCGGCCTGAGCGAGCACCTCTGGAAGCTTGAGCAGCCGGCCCACGCGGTCGCCAACCAATATTTCATCGGCGCGATCAACCGCGTCGGCGTGGAACAGCCCTGGGCCATTGGCGAATTTTACGGGCAGTCCTATTTCTGCGACCCGCGCGGCCGGATCCTGGCCGAGGGCAGCCGGAATCGGGACGAACTCGTCGTCGCGGACCTCGACCTCGACATGATCGCGGAGGTCAGGAATGTCTGGCAATTCTACCGGGACCGCCGCCCGGAGACCTACGGCGCCATCACCGCGCCGTAGGCCTTGATCCGGTCGGCCGGCAGGCATCGTGTTCATTGCGTCCGCGCCGGTCGGCTCAACCGCGGCATAGGCCGCTTGCCCAAGGTTTTCTGTGTCATCACCTCATGCCGGCAGTTGCAGCCGGAGGCTGTTCGCCGTTAGTTGTGGGATGATCCCGCCCTCCTTCCCATGAATCAGAAATTCTCCGCATACGCGCATCCCGACGCGCTGGTCGACGGCGACTGGCTTCAACAACACTTGACGGACCCGTCGCTTCGCATTGTCGAAAGCAACGAGGACGTCCTGCTGTACGACACCGGGCACATCCCGGGCGCCGTGCACATCGACTGGCGTGGCGACCTGCAGGATGACACGTCCCGCGACTATATCACCCCCGAGAGATTCGCGGCCGTCTGCGAACGTTTCGGGATCGCGCCGGACACCACGGTGGTGTTCTACGGCGACAAGTCGAACTGGTGGGCGTGCTATGCGCTTTGGGCGTTTCGGCTGTTCGGCCACTCCAAGGTGAAGGTCTTGGACGGTGGCCGCGACAAGTGGAAGGCCGACGGGCGGCCGATGACCCGCGACAAGCCCAGCCATGCCCGTTCCAAGTATCCCGTGCCCGCCCGCCGCCATGACGCCGAAATCCGGGCCTTTTTCGACGACGCGCTTGCCTTCTCCAAGGCGCGCCGTCCGCTCATCGATGTGCGGGGCCCGAAGGAGTACACGGGCGAGCTGACCCACATGCCGGAGTACCCGCAGGAAGGCGTCCTGCGCGGCGGGCACGTGCCCGGCGCCCGAAGCGTCCCATGGAAGATAGCTGCCAACGACGACGGCACCTTCAAGAGCGCGGACGAACTGAAGAAAATCTACACTCAGAATCTGGGGCTTAAGCCGAACGACGAGATCATCGCCTATTGCCGCATCGGCGAGCGTTCCAGCCACACATGGTTCGTGCTTTCCTATCTGCTCGGCTACGACCGCGTCCGCAACTACGACGGCTCCTGGACCGAGTGGGGCAACCGCGTTCGCGCCCCAATCGTCAAAGGCGAACAGCCCGGATGACGCGAGATGCCGGCCTATCCCCCCGCCCTCTCGGAAATCGTCTCGCTGTTCGATGCGCTCTCGGAAGACGAGAAGCGCGAGAACCTGATCGCCTACGCCGACGCCGCGCCGTCGTGTGCGCCGAAGCCGGGTGAGCGCTTCGATCTCGAGGATGTCCGCAAGGACGAGGAATGCACCGACACGGTCGGCGTGTTCCTGCGGATCGAGCCCTCCGGCCGGGCCGCCCATTTCCGCATCAACCTGGGCCCCCACGTGCAGACGCTGACGAAGGCGATGACGGCCATCCTCTGCAAGGGCCTCGAAGGCTCCACCCCGGAGGCGATCATGGATGTCCCTCAGGATTTCGTGCCGCAGATCGTCGGCGGCCAGCTCGTCCGCCTGCGCAGCCAAACCGTCTACTACATCCTGACCCGCCTGAAGAGCGTCTGCAAGGTCTGGCTGAATCGGGAACGGAGTGCCGCGGCGGCCGGAGGGTAGCGGCGACGATGCCGCGAGCGGCCGGCTTCTCCGCTCCTCGCTGGGTCCGGGATGCGATGCTATGGGGCGCCAGCGCCCGCAGCGAGATGCAATCGCCCCTGCGCTGCCCCGAGTGCATAAATGTACAAGCTATTGGACTATAATAATTAATGATACACCTTGTGGAACCTGGATGGACTTTGCCTTCAAACCGCCGATCAGCCTCCATCCGGCTCGCTCACGAAAATTTGAAACGAAGGCGTTTCCGCTCAAAGTACCGGTTTCCCTTCACTTTATGTCCGACTCGATCAAATCCGCCTACCTCAATCCATCAGCCGCTTCCGCCGGCGCCGTTGACTTCAACGCGCCCGATCTGACCCGCCATCCGCCGCGCAGCGCGCGGGTGCGCCTCGGCGGATACGCCCATCTGCCCCGGATGATCGACAAGGCACGGGCGTTTGCCGCGGGCCGGAACGGAGACTTCCATTACAACTGCCCGATCGACCAGCGTTTCTTTTCGTTCACCGGCATCGATCCCGACGCCTTCCTCGCCCAGGTGAAGGCCGGCAAGAGCGATGGCGAACTGCTCGCCTACGTGAACGCCACCGCGAAACCGAAGCGCCATCCCGCCGAAATTGCCGCCTGGACCGCATGGTACGAGCAGGTGACTCCTTCAGCCCCCGACGGGCGGGGCTATTTCAACGACGTTCACCGCAAGAACGCGCCGAACCGGGACGATATCGTGAACTGGTGCGACTGGCTGGACCTGGACGACTTCGTCACCTTCGGCGGCAAGGCCTAGTCACGACAAGGCCGCCGGGGCCTCCGCCTTGAGACCGGCCTCCGTGGCGTCCGCCGCCGCTTCCGGGCTTAGCCAGAGCGCGGCCAGGCTCACGAGCGCCGCCGCGCTCAGATAATATCCGACCGACGGGAGTCCGTACCTGCCCGCAAGCCAGCTCGCGAGGATCGGCGCCAGGGCGCCCCCGAAGATTCCGGCCAGGTTGAAGCTGATCGACGAGCCCGAATACCGGACTGCGGTCGGAAAAAGCTCGGCCAGGATCGTGCCCAAGGGCCCGTAGGTCATTCCCATGAGCGCGAGGCCGAGCAGGATCGTCG
>JBOHXF010000504.1:0-4501 GCA_050737455.1 Opitutaceae bacterium
GTGCGGGCTCCGACCCGGTCCTCGAGATCCTGCGCGTAGGCGCGCGTCTCGTGCAGGAGCCGGGATTTTTCGGTGAGGGCGTTCGCGAGCTGGAGGACCTCGATGGTGTCGAAGGGCTTCTTCAGGATCACCAGCCGGTCGCCGCCGCCGATCTTGGCCAGGATCTCGTCCCAGGAATAGTCCGAATAGGCCGTGCAGATCACGATCTGCAGATCCGGGGCCACCTTCCAAAGCTCCTGGGTGGTCTCGACGCCGTCCCAGCCCGGCGGCATGCGGATGTCGACGAAGGCGACCGCGTACGGGCGCTTCTCGCCGATGGCCTTCAGGACGAGCGCCAGGCCTTCCTGGCCCTGGTTGGCCGAATCGACGTCGAACTGCGTCTTGGGCGCGGACGAGGCGGGAGAGCTCTCCCCGAGAAGTTGGGCTTCCAGCGCGGCGACGGAGGCCGCGGCCTCGCTGATCGCGGGGCAGAGGATCTTACGTATGTCAGCGTGAATCGCCGGGTTATCGTCGATGACGAGGACGCGGTGATGGCGGTCGGCCGAAGGCATGGAGGGAGGGTGACGGGCGGCAAAGGTTCGCCTGGATCACCCATCGTCACAGCGGCTTCGAAACTTAACAGCCCTTCCGACCGCCGCTCACCCGACTTCCCGCCGCTGGCGAAGAAAAGCGGGTATTTTGGCTAATGCACGATCAGGTTCAACGGACCACTCGGGCACCCCCGCCGGCCATCGCCTTCTCGACTTCCTTGAGCGTGGCCATGGAGGTGTCCCCCGGGGTCGTCATCGCCAGGGCGCCGTGGGCGGCGCCGTAATCGACGGCCTTTTTGGCGTCCCCGGTCGTGAGAAAGCCGTAAACGAGACCGCTGGCGAAGCTGTCCCCGCCGCCCACCCGGTCGAGGATTTCCAGGTCGGGGTAGGGGCGGCTCCGATGGAATGCGCCGTCCGCGTAGCAGATGGCGCCCCAGTCGTTCCGCGTGGCGGTGATCACCTTGCGCAGGGTCGTCGCGACAACCTGGAAGTTCCGGTATTCGGCGACGGCCGTCCGGATCATCCGCTCGAACGCCGCCGCATCGATGTTCGTCAGGTGCGGATCGACGCCTTCCACCTCGAAGCCCAGGCTCGCCGTGAAATCCTCCTCGTTGCCGATCATCACGTCCACGTGCCGCGCGATCTCGCGGTTGACCTCGCGGGCCTTCGCCTGCCCGCCGATGCTCTTCCAAAGCGACGGCCGGTAATTGAGATCGTAGCTCACGATCGTGCCGTGCCGGCGGGCGGCCGTCACGGCCTCGATGGTCAGGGCCGCGGTGGTTTCGGACAGGGCGGCGAAGATGCCGCCTGTATGGAACCAGCGCACGCCGAGCTTGCCGAAAATCCGGTCCCAGTCGAAATCGCCCGGCTTAAGCTGACTCGCGGCCGTATGCCCGCGGTCGGGAATGCCGACCGCTCCCCGGATGCCGAAGCCACGTTCCGTGAAATTGAGGCCATTGCGCACGGACCGGCCGATGCCGTCGTCGGCGCGCCAGAGCAGGAAATCGGTCGCGACGCCGCCCTGCTGCACGAAATCCTCGATGAGATGGCCCACGTCGTTGTCGACGAAGGCGGTGCAGACGGCGGTGCGCAGCCCGAAGCATTTGCGCAGGCCGCGCGCGACATTGTACTCGCCGCCCCCTTCCCAGGCCTTGAATTCCCGGGCGGTGCGGATCCGGCCTTCGCCCGGATCGAGGCGAAGCATGATCTCGCCGAGAGAGAGTTCGTCGAAAGCGCAGGCGCTTGAGGGCTTGATTTTCAGGCTCATGATTGGAAAAGCGGGTTCAGAATCCTTTTGCAGCCAGGACGCCGACAACCGCCGCGGCCACGAGGCAATAGACCCCGAAATAGGACCAGCGGCCCTGCTCGAGCCAGCGCGACAGCCAGCGCAGCGCGAGCAGGCCTGCGAGGAAGCTGCACCCGAGGCCCAGGAATCCGGGCCCGACCAGGTGGGCGAGGCCGCCGCCCCGATGGAGCGCCTGCGGGTGGAGTTTGACCAGCCGGCCCAGCTCCCGGACGATGACCGCCGGAGTCAGTATGATCGCCAGGGCGAAGCTGAACTCCTCGGACGGGCGCCGGCCGGCGCCCGCGACGATCCCCGCCGAGATCGTGGCCCCCGACCGGGAAAAGCCGCGGAACGGAAGGCACACGGCCTGGATGAGGCCCATGGCCGCCGCGTGGCCCGGCGTCAGTTCGGAGTTCCGCTGCGCGGGCGTCTCCGTCCGGCGGGCCCCCGCGTAGAGGATGATCGCGCCGGAGGCCACCAGGGAGACCGCGACGAGCGGCAGGCTCCGAGCGAGCTGCTCCACATCCCCGCCTTTGAGAAAGATCACCTCGATGCCCTTGATCAGGGCGTAACCGAGGATTCCGGTGATGACGGTGGCGAGCGCCGCCCGGCCGGCGACCGCGGCGAAGCGCCGGCGGCTCGAGAAATATCTCTCCTTCCATGCCCCCCAGAAATAGATCAGCACGGCGAACATCGTTCCCGTATGGAGCATGGCCAGGACGAACATGGCCGCCGGCGTCGACGGGTCCACGCCCATCAGCTTTTCGGCGACCACCACGTGCGCGGAGCTGGAGACGGGCAGCAGCTCGGCGGCGCCTTGGATGAGGCCGAGGACGACGATCTTGAGCAGGGTGAGCATGAAGGCCGGAGCGTCGGCGGGTTCGTCAGACGGCCGCCGTCCGAAGCGAAGTCCGGCTCCAGGCCGGCTGGCCGGCCCCCCGGGCGATCTCGTCGAAGGCATCGAGCTCCGCCGCGGTGAAGAGCAGCCCCTGCGCCTCGGCGGATTTCCGCGCCCATTCGGCCTCGATCTGGCCGGGCAGCAGGGCCTTTTCGTTGCCGTGGCCCAGGACGTCGGCGATGACCTCCTTCACGTTTTCCGCCTGGGTGCGCCCCCTCGCGTAGTCCTTGCTTTCGAGCGCCTCCGGATGAATGACCTGGAAGAAGAAGGCGCACGTGTGCTTGTCGCCGGTTCCGGAGAACCGGCTGCGGATCGTCGGAATGGAGCCGCCGATGTACGCGCCAAACAGTTCGTTGATCAGCGCGAGCCCGTAGCCCTTGTGGGCCCCGAAGGGAAGGAGCGATACGGCCGCGGCGGGATCGGTGGTCGGATTGCCGTCCCGGTCGACCGCGGCGAGCGGCGGGAGCGGCTTGCCTTCGCGCTTGAGCTGCTGCACTCGGCCCATCGCGACGACCGAAGTGGCCCAGTCGACCACGATCGGATAGCCGACGGCGGCGCTCGTCGGGAATCCCCAGCTATGGGGATTGGTGCCCAGGGTCGGGAACTTTCCGCCGAACGGGACGACCTCCGCGAGAGAGGCCGTGCAGTTGGTGTAGGCGATATAGCCTCGGCGCGCGGCGGCCATCACGTAGCCGCCGCCCCAGAGATAGTGAAACGCATTGTCCACCGCCACCGTCCCCGTGCCATAGCGGTCGGCGAGCTGGATCGCGGCCTCGATCGCACGCACCGCGACCGATTGGCCCAGCTTCTTGTGGGCGTCCCAGGTTTTGACGGCCGCGAACCGCGTGGGCTTCTCCTCGATCTGCGCGCCGGGCACGCACCCGTGCGCGCCGCTGCCGAACAGGTGATCGAGGTGGAGCGCCTTGATCGCGTTGTGGGTCCGGATTCCGTGGCGGGAGGCGTCCGCGCACACGCGGGCCGCCTCGCCGGCTTCGTCGGGATGAAATCCGCGGTGGCGATAGGCCGCCTCGACAAGCGCGTTATGCAGTTCTTCGGGAACGACGAAGTAGGTTTCGGGCATGAAGGAAATGGCTGGTCAAGGGACGCGGCATGCCAAAAGGCGGGACGTTCGGAGGACAGGGTGGTCAGAAGAGGCGGCCAAAGGATGAGACGGTCGGAGGATGGAAGCGGTGGGAGGTGGAGGCAGGCGGTGGATGGAGTCGGTCGGGGGACGCAGGGCGATCGAAGGCCGCGCGCCGTTCAGACAACACGCTTCACCGGGACCTCGGGATTGACCTGTGCGAGCGGCTTTTCGCCGTGCATCGCAAGGACGAGGTTCTTCACCGACGCCACCGCCTGCCGCTCCACGCTTTCGAAGGTGCGGGAGGCGACATGGGGAGTGCAGACGACGTTGGGAAGCTTGAGCAGAGGATAGCCCGCAGGTGGCGGTTCCTGGTCGAGGACGTCCACGCCATAGCCGCCAACCCGGCCGGATTGGAGCGCCTGGACGAGGTCCTCCGTGTGGACGATTTCCCCCCGGGCGCAATTAAGGATCAGCACGCCCTTTTTCATCTTTGCGATCGATTTCGCGGAGATCAGGTCCTTCGTCTCGGGTGTGAGGTTCGTGTGGAGGGAGATGGTGTCGGACGCGGCGTAGAGATCGTCCAGGGAGCCGGCGCGCGTCAGCTCGTGGGCCGACGCGAACGCCTCGTCCCAGTGCAGGTCAAAGGCGATGACCTTCATGCCGAAGGCCCGGGCGCGGATCGCGACCTCCTTGCCGATCCGTCC
>JBOHXF010000505.1:0-3674 GCA_050737455.1 Opitutaceae bacterium
GGCCGCCAGCGCGAGCCAGACCGGCAAGCTCCGCGAGCGCCGCCGCGGCCGGCTCCCGCGGCTGAGGCGGCCGCCCGCCAAAATCGCCTGCCTCAGGTCCGCGGGAGGCGCCACGGTCTTCAGCCGCTCGGAGATCGCGCGGTCGAACGCCTGCGAGCGCTCGAGCCATGCCGCCAAAGACGGGTCGCGCCGCGCCTGGTCGAGCGCCTCCGCGAACGCCGCGTCCCCCGCGTCCCGCCCGCCCGGGCGGTACCCGCCGAGAATGAACTTCGCCTCGTCGTTGTTCATGATTGCGGCCCTCCTTGCGCCGTCTTGAACGGGATCACCCGGCTCCGGCCCGGCTCGGCGGCGGTTCCTGTCGCGGCTAGGCGGGAGCGAATCTGGCACTTGCCCCGGGAGATCCGCGACATCACGGTGCCGATCGGAATATCCAAGGCCTTCGCGATTTCCTGGTAGGAAAGGTCCTCAAGATAAAACAGGGTGAGAGGCGCCCGGAACGCCTCGTCCACCTCCTGCAGCGCCGCCACGACGGTCGCCGCATCGCATTGGGACGCCCGGTCCGCGTCCTCGGCGGTGACCTCCGCCTCCCCGGGGTTCAGGGCGTCCCAGGATTCCGTGCGGGCGCGCCGGCGCCGGCCCCGCAGAAATTCCCGGTACAGGGTCGTGAAGAGCCAGGACTTTGCGGCTCCGCTCTCCCTGAGGCCGTCCCCTTTCGTCGCCCAGATGAAGAATGTCTGCTGGACCAGATCCGACGCGTCCGCGCCGCTTCGCGCGAGGCTCAGCGCGAACCGGTAAAGCGGCGCATAATGCGCGTCGACAAGGCCGGCGAACATTTCCTGGCTCATGGCCATGATGTGAGAGCGGCGCCGCCCGCGTTTATTCCATCCGGGAAGCCTTCATACGAACTCCTCCAGGATGCGGATGATCAGCGAGGTCCAGCCCGTCTGGTGGTTGGCCCCCAGGCCACGGCCGCTGTCTCCGTGGAAATACTCGTGAAACCACAGACAGTCCCGCCAATGGGGGTCGGAGGCGAAGCGCGGCTCGCCCGCGAGAGCCGGCCGGCGGCCGGCCGCGTCCGGCAGGAACAGGGTCGCCAGGCGCCGGGCGAGCTCGCAGGCGATCTGCTGGAGCGTGTGCGGGCGGCCGCTGCCCGTCGGAAACTCGATCGTGAAGCGGTCCCCGAAGAAATAATGGTACCGCTCCAGCGCCTCGATGATGAGATAGTTGACCGGAAACCACACCGGCCCCCGCCAATTTGAGTTGCCCCCGAACAGTCCCGTCGTGGACTCGCCGGGCTCGTAGTCGATCCGGTATTGCTGGGAATCGAAATGCAGCGTGTAGGGCTCCGCGGCGTAATGGCGGGAAAGGGAGCGTATCCCGAACGCGGACAGGAACTCCTTTTCGTCGAAGAGGTAGGCCAGCATCCGCCGCAGCCGCTCCTTCGAGGGGATCGCAAGGAGCCTTCGCCCCGGGTCCTGGCCATCGGTAGAAAGGTAGCTGATATGGGCCGTGAGGTCGGCCCGGTTCTTGAGAAACCAGCGCGTACGCTTGGCGAATCCCGGAAGCCGTTCCATCCGCCGGTCCTCGATGATTTCTGTGGCGAGGAGCGGGATCGTCCCGACGATCGAGCGGATGCGCAGCGGGATCGCCCGGCCGCCGGCAAGGAGCTGATCGTAGTAGAAGCCGTCCTCCTCGTGCCACAGGCCGGTCCCGCCGAGGGTGTTCATGGCGTCGGCGATCGCGACGAAATGTTCGAAGAACTTCGAGGCTATGTCCTCGTACGCCGGATCGCCCTCCGCCAGTTCCAGAGCCATGGACAGCATGGTCCCGCAATAGAACGCCATCCAGGCGGTCCCGTCGGCCTGCTCCAGCGAGCCGCCGCCCGGCAAGGGCTTCGAGCGGTCGAAGATCCCGATATTATCGAGGCCCAGGAACCCGCCGCTGAAGATGTGGTTGCCCCCGGGATCCTTGCGGTTGACCCACCAGGTGAAGTTCAGAAGCAGCTTCTGGAAGACCCGCGCGAGAAACAGCCGATCACGCCCCCCCCTCGGCCCGGTCATCTTGTAGACCCGCCACACGGCCCAGGCATGCACGGGCGGATTCACATCGGAGAAGTTCCACTCGTAGGCCGGAATCTGGCCGCTTGGGTGCATGTACCACTCCCGCAGCAGGAGATTGAGCTGGCCCTTCGCAAACTCCGGATCGATGCGAGCGAACGGCAGCATGTGGAAGGCGAGGTCCCATGATGCGAACCAGGGATACTCCCATTTGTCCGGCACCGAGATCACGTCGCGGGCGTAAAGGTGGGGCCAGTCGCGGTTGCGCGGGACCCGCCCGCGCTCCGCCGGCGGCGGAGGCATCGCCGGATCGCCCGCGAGCCACTCGCCGACGATGTAGCCGTAGAACTGCCGGGACCATATGAGCCCGGCGTACGCCTGCCGGGCGACCGCCCGCGCCTGGTCGGCGTCGACGGCCGCCTCGTTGGCGTCGCCCCGGCGCAATTCCTCGTAGAATTGCGCGTGCTCCGCCTGCCGCCGGGCCATGACCGCTTCGAATTCCGGCCCGAAGGCCGCCCCCGGCTTGTCACCCTCGCCGTACAGCCGCAGCCGCAGAACCCGCTCCTCCCCCGGCTGAAGCTCCATTTGGTGATGCGCCGCGCACTTGGTCCCGATGAGCCCGGGGTTCACCGCGCCGAGGCTGCCCCTGACGACGGCTTCGTGGAAGGCGTCCTTGACGAACGGCGTGGGATTGGGGCTGGCGTACAGCCGCGAGAGGTTCGTCTCGTTCTCCGTGAACAGCCAGGGCGCGGCCGCTCCCCCGGACCCCGCTTCCTGCTCCAGGAAATACCGCCCCAGCGTCTCGTGATCGCAGGCCACGCGGTGGTCCGCCTCCGCCTGGAGCCGAGGCTTCGCCCCCTGCGCCTCCGTTCGCCGGCCCCAGCTCCAGGTGTTGCGATACCAGAGAGTCGGCAGGACATGCAGCCGCGCCGGCTGCGGTCCCCGGTTGGCGACGGTGATCCGGATGAGGAGGTCGTTCGGGGCCCCCTTCGCGTACTCGGCGAACACGTCGAAGTACCGCGCCTCGTCGAAGACGCCCGTGTCGGCCAGCTCGAACTCCGGGTCGTTCCGGCTCCGCCGGCCGTTCTCCTCGATCAGCCGTTCGTACGGGTAGCGCGCCTGAGGGTACTTGTAGAGCGCCTTCAGCCACGAATGGGTGGGGGTCGCCTCCAGGTAGAAATGGCATTCCTTCACGTCCTCGCCATGGTTGCCCTCGAATCCCGTCAGCCCGAACAGGCGCTCCTTCAGGATGGGATCGGCCTCGTTCCACAAGGCCACCGCGAAGCACAGGCGGCATTCCCGGTCGGCGATCCCCAATAGCCCATCCTCGCCCCAGCGGTACGCGCGGCTGCGGGCCTGGTCGTGGGTGAGATACCGCCAGCTCTCGCCGTCGGGCCCGTAATCCTCGCGCACCGTCCCCCACTGCCGCTCCGAGAGGTACGGGCCCCACCGCTCCCAATTCTTCTCGCGGCGGGCGTTTTCGCCCAGGCGCCTGCGCTCCGGGCTCAAAGCGTCCGGCGCGGCCATCGGTCCCTCCGGCGATGCAGCTTTGCAATTCTTTTGTTCATTGGGGCATGGCTGGCAATCGTGCAGGTAGCCCGATAATCGGTCTGCGGC
>JBOHXF010000506.1:0-3648 GCA_050737455.1 Opitutaceae bacterium
AGCCAGGTAGGAATGCGGCGGCACGGTGAAAGTGAAGCGGGCGCGAGCCGAGCGGGCGTCGGAGCGGCGATCGCCGAATCTGCGTGGTCCGTACGCGGGCGGGGGAGCCGGAGAGAGCCTCCGGCCGGTGAGCAGGTTTTCGATTTCCGCCGCAGGGCCCGCCACGGAAACCGTGACGGTCGCCGGCGTGGAAAGGTAGTTCTGCACGATGAACGTGTTGTTGTCGTAACGGAACAGGGCGACCTGCGCGGGGGCTTCGTCGAGCCGGATGGGCTCGGCCGATCCCAGAGCTTCACGGATGACCGAAAGAGCTGCGGGCGGGAAGGCGTAGAGCTCCGCGGGATCGTTGGGGATCGTCAGGACGTAGAATTTGCCCTTGGCGTAATCGCAGGAAAGGAGGATGGGATAGGTCGTGCCGCCGGGAGAGACGCCCAGGACGTCGCCCCAGGCGTCGTGGGTCAGGATGTTGAAATACTTGATCTCGGGGATGAGGATGTCGCGCGGGGCTTCGAGGGAATCGGGCGCGCCGGGTCCCGCTGCGCCGAACCGTTGCCGGAATCGCGCGCCGGGTCCGCCGGCGAAGGTGAAGCGCCTCACGGGCACAGTCGTGCCGGTGGCGCCGAGTTCGCAGATATCCTCAATGCCTTTGCCCTGCATGGCGCGCACGAAACCGGAGGTCACGCAGACGGACCCGCCGGCTTCGAGCCGGGATTGGATCTCCTGGATGATGTGGGGGTCGGATTTCGCCTGCTCGGTCAGCAGGACCATGTCCGCCCGGCCCGGGAAATGCGGGAAGATATCCATGGGCAGGCCGATCATGCCCAGGTAATCGTGGAGGAACTCCTCGCCGGTGGCATGGTAGGGCGTGTACGTTTTTATCCCGACGGGATGGCCGACGCGGGCCAGCACCGGATCCACCTGGCCGAGGGTGTAGGCGGCGATGTCGGCGTAGGTGAGCGGCTCGCCGGGGCCGACAGTTTTGCGGACCGCCGCCAGGTCGAGGCTGGTCGCCTGATCGGCCCAGGGGCGATGAGCGATGGCGTAGGGCGGAACGGTGCGGAGCAGGCCGGAGTAGTTGAAGCAGCACATTTCGGGGCAGCGGGCGAAGACGGTGTCGAGGAGCTGTTCGGAGTAGCGATCGATGGGGACGGCCCCCCCTTCGTCCACCCAGCCGCCCTTGTTCACGCCGGGCTTGAGGTTGTCCATGAAACGCATGATGTCGTAGCTGAGGTAGGGCTGCAGGTGCTGCTCCCGGCCCACCCAGAGCCGGGACTCGGTGCCGGCGAACATGCCGTCCGCGATGAGCGGGACGATTTCCGTGTCGTCGCCCATGCCCGCGTATTGGTCGTACCAGTTGGCCATCTTGATGATGACCTTGCAACGGGGATTGACGGCCTTGGCCGTCTTGAGGATGAGGTCCCTCGTGACTTCGCGCATGGTATCCAGGCGGTACTGCGTCCAGGATCGGTTGCCCTTGGCCTTGATGTCGTCGTCCGTCTTCCGGTCGAAAAAGAAATAGTCGTCGAGCAGGATCTCGTTGAAATGCCGGGCGGCTTCTTCCACCGCCTGGCGGACGAAGGCGCGGTCGGCCGGATTGGCGTAGTCGAATCCCTCGTAGCCGTGGGTCTCGCTGACGCTGAAGGCCAGGCCGCCGCAGACCTGCACGCCATGGGCCCGGTAGAACCGCTTCAACCGATCCAGGCCGGATTCATCGACGAGGGTATGGTTGCGCATCACCTCGAGATAGATCTTGTCCACCTTGAGGTTGCGCGTCAGCCGGGACCAGGACCGGGCGGGATCGAGTTCGCCGTCCATCAGCCGGCGCATCGTCGGCTGGGTCGCATAGGTGGAGACGATGAAGCTCCGGTAATGGCCCTGGGCCCGGAGCGGGAGGGCCCAGGTGGCCGAGACCAGGAGCGCGAACAGGATGCGGGGCAGCGGAGGCAGAGGTACTTTCATGATGGTTGAACCCGCCGGTCGCAGCTTGACGCGTGAACGGCGTGGCGGCTCTCCCCGCGGGTCCGGGATTTTGCCGTTATTTCCCGATGCAACACAAGACGGCATCATGGGCCTGACACCGGACCGCCTACGCGCCCCCGCTCGGCGCCTGTCGCGCATCCTTTCTTGGGCTGCGGGCGCGTCATTGCGTCCCATCGGTCAGCTTTTGACGCAGAGAGGAATCAAGGGGGAACTGGGTCAGGCCCGCCTGCCAGGTCTCGGCCGCCTTCGCCGGCTGGCCCGCGGCTTGGTACGCATTGCCCAGATCGAGGTACGTTGCCGCAAATTCGGGCTCGGGGGGCATGGATTGCTGCTGGGTGACGAGGGCGGAGAAGCGCTGGATCACTTCCCCGTTTTTATTCATCGAGGCGGGCCAATGGGAGAGGGCGGAGGCCTTCTCAAACTGCGCCTCCCAGTTGGTCGGGTCCAGATTTAGGGCGGTGTTGAAGGATTGATCGGCCTCTAGCGCCAGGATGGCGCGTTCGTTGTATGGCGCCCCCTCCTGGGCGATTTGGCCGAGTTCGGCGTATTCGGCCTCGCCGAGTGCCAGAGCGACGAGGGGATCGTTTGGATTGTCGGCGGCGAGGCGCTTAAGCGCGGCGATCGCGTCGTTCAGCTGGCCTGACCGCTGCAGGCTCCACCAGAGCGCGTGGCGTTGCGCGAAGGTTGCGCCGGGCGAGCTGGCGGCGACAATCTCCATGGCGAATTTGCGGATCGCCGGGTCGATTTTGAGGCGAGGGGAAGCGCCCGCCGGGTGTGGAGGGGCGGCACGTCCGATGCGTCGCGTGATTGCCGTCGGGAGGCTGATGGGATGCGACGCGGAGCGAATCGCCGCGGAGGGAGCTGGCAGGCGAGCATCACCGACGCGCGTGTGAACGTGGATCCAGGACCAGGCGCCGATCGCTGCGGCGCCGCAAACGGCCGAGAGAACAAGGAGCATTTTCATCGGAGCGAGCTTACCCGGAATGGGCGCCCCCGCGCTCGTGCCGGAGGTCATGGTCCGCGCCATGACCTTCGGCTCCGGGACGGCCCCGTCTTGGCCTTATAGCAGGCCCAAATCGCGTGCCCGCAACGCTGCCTGGGTGCGGTCGAGGACCTGGAGCTTCCCCAGGATCTGGCTCATGTGATTTTTCACCGTCCCCTCGGAAATCTCCAGGCGCCGGCCAATTTCCTTGTTGCTCAGCCCCTCGGACAGGCAGCGAAGGACGTCGCTTTCCCGCGCGGAGATCGGTTCGATGAGGCGTGCGGCGGATCGGGCCGGAGCCCGCGCCATGAGGTGGCCGAATTCCGCGACCAATTTGGCGGCGACGGAGGGCTGCAGCCAGATCTCCCCGCGGGCTGCGAGGCGGATGGCTTCGCACAGGCGATCGGAGCCGGCGTCCTTCAGCAGGTAACCCGAGGCGCCGGCGCAGAGGGCGTCGAAGACGTCCTGTTCCTCCTCGAACGTGGTGAGGACGACGATTTTCGTCTCCGGAAATTCCGCCCGGATCCGCCGGGTCGCCTCGGCGCCTCCCATCCGGGGCATCCGCAGGTCCATGAGGATCACCTCCGGTTTGAACCGCCGGACGGCTTCTATGGCGGCGATGCCATCGGAGGCCTCGGCGACGATTTCAAGATCGGCCTCCTGGCTGAGGATCATGCGGAGCCCCT
>JBOHXF010000507.1:0-6387 GCA_050737455.1 Opitutaceae bacterium
CAGCCGGAGTGGCGGGCGGCCTCCCGCGGATTTCGGGCCGGGCTCCGCGAGGACGGCTGGGCCGTTCCGGACGGAGACTCGCCCATCGTGCCGGTCCGCCTGGACGACGAGGAGGCCGCCCTTCGCCTCGCCGAGGCTTTGCGCGCGGAGGGGATTTGGACGGCGGCCGTGCGGCCGCCGACCGTGCCCGCCGGCACGAGCCGGCTCCGCCTGTCGCTGAAGCGCACCTTCGCGCCCGCCGACGCGGCGCGGATGCGCGCGGCCATGGCCCGCTGGCGGGCCGCGGAGCGATGAAACCGCCGCGCGTCTGCGGGTGGGTCCTCGGTTGGGCGGTGCCGGGGCGCTGGTTTGCCGACCTCGTCCGGGTTGGCTGGCCGGAAGCGGAGGTGCGGTGCTTCGCGCCAGGTCCGGACCTGTGGCCCAGGTTGGAGCGGGCGGCTCCGTTCGACCTGCTCGGCGGCTACTCGCTGGGCTCCCATCTTCTACTCGCGGATCCGGGGCGCGCCGGCCGTTTGGCCGGAGCGGTCAGCCTGGCCGCTCCGATCTGGACCTTCCTGCGGGAAGGCTCCGCGGGCGGCCGCGTATCCCGAGGGAAACTTCGCGCGCTGCGGTGGGCGCTGGGCGCGGACGCGGGCGAGGCGCTGCGAAGATTCTACCGGTATGCCGGCCTGGACGCGCGTCCCGAGGACCTTGCCGACGAGGAGCGGACCGCGCTCGAATGGGGCCTGGATACCTTGGAGCGGAGCGCTCTCCCGCCTCGCCTTCCGGCGGGCTGGAGCGCCTGCTGCGGGACGGAGGATAGTCTGCTCGATCCGGTCCGCCTGCGCGAGCTCGTTCCCGAACTCGTCCTCGTTCCCGGCGCGACCCACCACCCGGCCGGACTCCTCGGGGTCCTGGCCGATCACCCTCCGCATGCAAACCCATAAAGGGGACGGCAGCCTTCGGGCGCGCGGACACTGCCGGCGCTCGGAGCCCGCTTCAGCCGCGTCGCCGCCAGCTCACGCACCGCCAGGAGCGCGCGCCGGGACTCTCGCGGCCAGCTTCAGCCGGGCCGCGGCCGCCTATCGGACGCACGCGCGGGTTCAGGATGCGCTGGCGGACTGGCTGGCCGGCTGGCTGCCGGCGGATCGCTCCGGGGCCGCGCTGGAACTGGGCGCCGGGCCCGGCCTCTTCAGCGAGCGGCTCCTGCCGTGGAAGGGAAGGCTCCTCGCGACCGACTTGTCGGCGCGGATGTGCGCGGAAGGCCGGGCGCGGTTGCCCGGGATCGAGTGGGCCGAGGCCGCGGCGGAGCATCCCCCGGCCGGACCCTGGAATTGGATCTTCGCGAGCAGCATGCTCCAATGGCTGGCGGATCCCCCTGCGGCGTTCGCCGCCTGGCGCGGCGCGCTCGCGCCGGGAGGCCGCGTTCTCGCCGGCCTGTACGTCGCGGGGACTTTGCGGGAATGGCACGAGATCGCGGGCCCCGCGGCGCCCGTCACCTGGCGGAGCTCGGGCCAATGGCGGGCCTTCCTTCAGGCCGCCGGCCTTCGGCTGCTCCGTGACGAAACGGCCCACCGGCGGTTTCAGCACGCCTCAGCCCGGGCGCTGCTTCGCTCGCTGCACGGCATCGGCGCGGCCCCTTCCCGCCGAATCCGGCCCGCGGCCCTCCTGCGTTTTTTGCGCGAATACGACCGCCGCCATCGGGAAGCGGACGGCGTGCGCTCGTCCTGGACATTTTACCGGTTTGAGGCCACCCGTGGCTGATCTCGCCTCGAGCCCGCCGCCCTTCATGACCTCTCCGTTTCTCGATCCTTCGTTCGCCATTCGCTGGTCCGAACTGAAACCCGAATGCGTCGAGCCCGACATCGACGCGGCCCTGCGCCGGGCGCAGGAGGCGATCGACGCGATCGCGGCGGGGGATCCTGCGCAGGCCGCCTACGAGAACACCTTCCTGGCGCTCGAATCGGCCACGGAGGAGCTGAATGTCGCCTGGGGGAAGGTCGCGCACCTCCAGTCCGTCTGCGACACACCGGCCCTTCGCGCGGCGCACAACGGCATGCTCCCCCGGGTGTCGGCGTTCTACGCCAGGATTCGCCTGAATCCGGCGCTCTGGGAGCGCCTGAAGGCGGCCGCGGCCTCGTCCGGCGCCGCGGCGCTCACCGGCATCCACCGGCGGTTTCTCGATGAGACCCTGGCCGACTTTCGAGAGGCGGGTGCCGACCTGCCGGCGGATGCGCGGAGCCGGCTGGAGGCGCTCCAAACCGAGCTGGCGCAGCTCACCCAGCAGTATTCCGAAAACGTCCTCGATGCGACCAACGCCTGGCACCTGCTGGTCGACGACGAGGCCCGGCTCGACGGGCTGCCGGCGCATGCGAAGGCGGCCGCCCGCGAAAGCGCCCGGGCGAAGGGCCTAGGCTCGGCCCAGCGTCCCATGTGGCGCTTCACGCTTCACGCCCCCTCGCAGGAACCGTTCATGACCTATCTGCGCGACCCGGAGCCGCGCCGCGAGCTGTGGCGCGCGGCGGTTGCCGTGGGTTCTTCCGCACCGCACGATAACACGGCGCTCATCGGCCGCATTCTGAGGCTTCGCCGCGAGAAGGCCCGCCTCCTCGGCAAGGCGCATTTCGCGGACGCGGTGTTGGAGCGTCGGATGGCGACGGACGGCGCGCATGCGCTGGATTTCATCGAGGATCTCCGGCGCCGGTGCGCGGCCGGCTTCGCGCGGGAGTCCCGGGAGTTGGAAGAGTTCCATGCCGCCGAGGCCGGCGGCCCGGCGCGCCGTCTCGCCCCGTGGGAGGTGGCCTATGCGGCGGAAAGGCTCCGGCGGGCGCGATACGATTTCGACGAGGAGGTGCTCCGGCCGTACTTCCCGCTGGGCGGCGTCGTCCGGGGCCTGTTCGAACTGGCCTCGCGCGTGTTCGGGCTGGCGGTGACCGAGCGGCCCGCCTCCGGACCGGGCGCGGTCGAGGTCTGGCATCCGGACGTGCGCTATTACGAGGTCCACGACCGGCGCGGCCGCCACGTGGGCTCGTTCTATGCCGACTGGCATCCCCGCGACTCGAAGCGTGGAGGGGCCTGGATGAACTATCTGATCACCGGCGGGCCCCTTCCGGGCGGGCGCCGGGCGCCGCACCTGGGCCTCATCTGCGGGAACCTGACGCCGCCGGGCGCGAACGAGCCGGCGCTCTTGACGCACCGCGAGGTGGAGACGGTGTTCCATGAGTTCGGGCATCTGCTGCACCACCTCCTCGGCGAAGTGGAGATCAAGTCGCTGAACGGGGTGAACGTCGCGTGGGATTTCGTGGAGCTGCCCTCCCAGATCATGGAAAACTGGTGCTGGGAGCGGCCCAGTCTCGATCTTTTCGCGCGCCATCATCGGACCGGGGATCCGATTCCCGACGCGGTGTTTCAAAAGATGAAGGCGGCCCGGAACTTCAGGGCCGCGACCCTCATGATGCGCCAGGTCGGCCTGGCGAAGCTCGACCTCCTGCTCCATACCCGCACCGACGACTTCGCGTCGCTCCCGGACGTGGAGCCGGCGATCCGCGCCGCGGTGGCCGACTGCCTCGTTCCGACGGAGCCGGCCGCTCCGACCCTGGTGAAGCGCTTCAACCATATCTTCTCCGATCCGGTCGGTTACGCCGCAGGCTATTATTCGTACAAATGGGCGGAGGTGCTGGAGGCCGACGCCTTCCGCCGCTTCCTGAACGAGGGCCTCTTCAGCCCAAAGGTCGGCGCGGAATTCGTGGACAAGATCCTCAGCCGGGGCAATGCGGACGATCCCGCGAAGCTTTTCCGCGATTTCATGGGCCGCGATCCCGATCTGGAGGCCCTGCTGGTGCGCTCGGGGTTGACGGCATAGGCCGGTGCGCGCGCGGGGCGGCGGGATTTTCCCCGCAACCCGTTGGGATGGCGCAGGTCTGCTGACCCAGCCTTTGGCCGACCCATGCGCATGTGGCTGAAATCCCTCCTCACCGCGGTGGCCATCCTGATCCTGGCCCTGGCCACCTTGCCGTGGTGGCTCGGCCTTGCCTTGCCGGTGCTCGGGCGCCCCTTGCACCTCGACTTTGGAACCTACCACCGCGCCGGCTACAGCCGGTTCGTACTGGAAGGGACGGTTTACCGCCGAGGGCCGGTGCGCGTCACGGTCGCGCGACTGGAGGCGGATACGCCGCTCCTCTGGCTCTTTCACCACGTGTGCGGTACGGACCGTGCCATCCTTGTCGACGGCTGGGCTTTGAACGTCGCCAGAGGATCGGCGCCGCGGAGGTCCGGTCCGAAAGGGATGGTCCATCTGCACGCCGTTCTGGAACGCGTGAACGCCAGGTTGAACCGGTGGGTGCCGCGGGTGACCGTCACGCGGGGCACCGTGGCGTGGCCGACCGGCCGCTTCCAGTTGGCGGATGCGGTGTGGCGACGGGGCGTCCTCGACTTCCGCAGGCTTGCTTGGAAGCTGGGCAAGGCGTCCGGCCGTGTGGCCTTCGCCCAGGACAACGTGATCGTGGTGGCCGCGCGTGAGCCCGATCTGGGCTTCAGGACCGACTTGCGATGGACGGGCGCTCACGTGCAGGGCGCGGGTTGGGCGGCGGAACAGCGGGTGGCCCTTGCCGCCCGCTACGCGGCCGCCGGCTGGTTGCCGGAGTCGGCCGAGGCTCGTGCGCCTTCCTGGACCTTGCCTCCGCAGGCCGCGCCATTTCTCGCCCGTTACGGCCGCCTCAGCGGCTCGGGAGAGGCCGCGTGGCGGGATGGGGCGTTTTCCGTACGGGTGAAGGCCGACGGCCGGCCAATCGCTAAATCCGTTCCGCCGCTCCAGATCGAGGTCCGCGCGGCCGGCGATCGCCGGAGCTGGTCCGTCGAGGCGCTGCGGATCCGATCGCCGCTCGGGGAGGCGACCCTCAGCCGTCCGGTGCGATTCGGCTATCCCTTTCGCCCCGAATTCTCCCGGGCGGAACTCGATGTGAGCTCGGAGCTGTCCGCCTGGCCCGCGGTCGCCCTTCGGGGGGCGCTGGTCGCCCGCTTTGTCGTGTCGGGCCTGCCCGCCGATTACCGGAACACCCCGGCCGCCGCCGAAGTCGCGATGACTGCGGAAGTGAAGGACTTCGCCTGGCGGGGTTGGACGCTCCGGCGCGCCTCCCTCGCGGCCGATTGGGCCAAAGGCGCCGTCACGCTGAAAGGGCTCGACCTCGATGGGCCCGACGGCTCCCTGCAAGGCTCCGGCTCGTACGAGGTGGCCTCGCGGACGGTCGCCGGGGGGGTGGCGGCTCTGCGTCTGTCGCCGGAGGGGTTGCGGCGTCTTCTGCCGAAGGGTTTCGCCGCATCCTCGGCGTCGATCGACGTTCGCGCGTCGGGCCGCTGGCCCGCGCTGGTCCACCGGGGCGATTTCGCGGTCGTCGGCGCGAGGTTCGGCTCCGTGCGTCCCCTGACGGTGAAAGGCGACTGGCGCGGGGAAGGCGAGCGCGTGACCCTTGCGCATGCGGCCGTGACGGCGGGATCCGCGCGGCTGACGGTCTCGGGCTCGGCAAACCGGGCTGGAGCTCAGATCGCGCAGGCCGCCTTCGTCCCGGGAGGCGCCGGAGTCTGGCATCTCGAACATCCGGCCACGCTCGCCTGGGCCGGGGGGCTGAGGATCCAGGATTTGCTGCTGACCGGAGCGGGCGGCTCGCGAATCGAGGTGGATATCGGCGGCCGGCCGGCCATCCAGGTGCGCCTGGCGCAGGTCCCGACGGATTGGCTCCGGGAGGTGACGACCTGGCACGGCCCGGGGTGCTTCATCCAGGCACTCGACTTTACAGGGAATTGGAGAGGGAACCGGCTGGTCTACACCGGATCGTTTGCGGCGGACCTGAAGGCCGGCGGGGCTGCGGCCACGCTTTCCGGAGATGTGGCGGGCGACGGGTCGGGGCTCAGGGTTCGCGCCCTGAGGGTTTTCCAGAAAAACGTGACCCTTGCCACCGCGACGGGCCGCCTGCCGCTCTGGCTGAATCGGAGCGGGCCCGCTCGGGTTGGCTTCGATCCCAACGGGCCCATCGAGGTGCAGGCAGGCACGGGGCCATCGTCGCCGTTTTGGCCGGCTCTGGCCGCACGTTTTGGGCTGGCTCTGGAGGATCCGAGCGCGCATCTGACGCTCAAGGGCACCTCCGAGAGGCCCACCGGGGAATTATCCGTTGGGGTGCGCCGGCTCGGCCCGCAGGCGGGCCGGCTCAAATTCCACCTGCCTCCGATCGAGAACCTGGCGCTGGTCATCCGCGCCGCCTCATCGAGGATCACCCTCGACCAGTTGGCAGGGACAATCGCCGGCCAGCCGATCCAGGCGACAGGCGAGCGGCCCCGCCCGGGGGGAGGCTGGCATGAATGGAGGAATACACCCTGATACCTGCTCCGCAACGTCCGGGGGCGGCTGGATCTGGC